>USLE01000021.1 GCA_900555465.1 uncultured Butyricicoccus sp. | reverse complement strand
ACATACTCCCATTCGTCGTTCCAGGTCAGGTTGACCGCCACATCCCGATAGAACGCCTCGCGGCTTTCCCAGGTCTGCCATTCTTCGATGTCCTGATCCAGTTCTTCCAGACTGGCATAGCCATAATAGTCGAGCGCGATCTGCGGATCGGCCAGAATCGCCTCGTAACGCTGCCGGTAGCAGTCGGCAAAGGTATCGTAATCCCAGCGCCCCGCGCCGTAATCCAGTAAGAACGCCTCCGGCGAGTCATATCCGAACTGCTCATACAGCGGCGGGTCGACATCCACTGCGAACGCCGCAGGAAGCGCGCCGCACAGCAGCACCGCCGACAAAACCAGCGAAAGCAGCTTTTTCCCGAAGCGTTTCATAATAAGACCCCCTCACTGTTTTGATACCTTTATTGTAAGCCCGCTATACTGCGCCGTCCATTTGCTTTTTCCCCATTTTTGTATGAAAAAAGTGGACACAATATCCATATGCGCAGCATATCTCGCCGCGCCGCCGCATAGCGTATTACCGAGGGGGCGTTATGTATGTTCATCACCATCACCCGCGACACCTTATACCGCATCGGCGCGGCCGCCGGCGTGTGCGCGCTGTTTGCCGCGCTGTTCATCCTGCTGCCGCAGAGCGAGCCGTCCGCCGCGCAGACCGGCGCAGAGGCGGAGACCGCATCCGCATCCGTCACCGACTGGGGCCTGTCCTTCCAGACGAACGGCCAGCCGCCTGTCGGCAACGCTTCTTCCGAAGAACTCGCGCAGTACGGCGCGTATTATCTGGGCGACACGGACAAAAAGACCATCTACCTGACCTTTGACGCGGGTTACGAGAACGGATACACCGCGGCGATTCTGGATACGCTCAAAAAGCACAATACGCCCGCCTGCTTTTTTGTCGTGGGCAATTACATCGACTCCGCGCCCGAGCTGGTGCAGCGCATGGTGGCCGAGGGGCATATCGTGGGCAACCACACGCTGCACCACCCGGATATGTCCGCCATCGCGGACAAGGAATCCTTTTCCGCCGAGCTGACCGGACTGGAGGAGAAATTCACCGCCCTGACCGGCCAGCCCATGCAGAAGTTCTACCGCCCGCCGCAGGGCAAATTCAGCGAGGAGAATCTAAAGCAGGCGCAGGAGCTGGGGTATACCACGGTTTTCTGGTCGCTCGCCTATGTAGACTGGTACACCGACAACCAGCCGACCGAGGAGCACGCCTTCTCCAAGCTGCTGCCGCGCATCCACAACGGCGCGATCGTGCTGCTGCACTCGACCAGCGAGACCAACGCCCGCATCCTCGACGAGCTGCTCACCCGCTGGGAGCAGGAGGGGTATACCTTCGGCAGTCTGGCTGAGCTGGCATAGCTTTGTGTCATTTCGGCAAAAAAACCCCCTTGCCTTTAATCTGGTGCTATACTGGCTCTCGGGTGATCATTTTGCAGTCCATCATTCTTCCCCCGCGGCCGCGCTCGGAAGCGATTTACAAAACCCTTTATATTGAGAAATCCCTTGCGCAGCAGATTGGACAAATCGCCATTCAGAACAACACGAGCTGGAATCATGTTGCTATTTTTCTGATGCAGAGCGGTTTGCACTGTCTGGATAAGCCGTAGCAAAAAAGGCGCATACAATGCGCCTTTTTTGCGTCCCGCCACAGCCCCATCCGCTTGTTTTTCCCGCCCTTTCCATGTTATACTAAATTCAGGACAAGTAAGACAGGAAAGGATGAACCATATGGAAAAAGCCAAGGTTTATTTTGCGGATTTCCGCACAACATTGACCGAAAACCTCCAGCAGAAGCTCACCCGCCTGATGAAGGCGGCGGGCGCGGACCAGATCGACTTCGATAAAAAGTTCACCGCGATCAAGCTGCACTTCGGCGAGCCGGGCAACCTCGCGTTCCTGCGCCCGAACTGGGCGAAAACGGTCGCGGACTTCGTCAAGGAGCGCGGCGGCAAGCCCTTTTTGACCGACTGCAACACGCTCTATGTCGGCGGGCGCAAAAACGCGCTCGACCATCTGGACTCCGCCTACCTCAACGGCTTCTCGCCCTTCTCCACCGGCTGCCACGTCATCATCGCGGATTGGCTCAAGGGTACGGACGAAGCGTATGTGCCGGTCGAAGGCGGCGAATACGTCAAGGAAGCCAAGATCGGACAGGCGATCATGGACGCGGACGTGTTCATCTCGCTGACCCACTTCAAGGGCCACGAGGCTTCGGGCTTCGGCGGCGCGCTCAAGAACATCGGCATGGGTTGCGGCTCGCGCGCGGGCAAGATGGAGCAGCACAACGCGGGCAAGCCGCAGGTTGACCAGAACCCCTGCGTGGGCTGCGGCATGTGCACCCGCATCTGCGCGCACGACGCCATCACCATCACGGACAAAAAGGCGCACATCGACCATGACAAGTGCGTCGGCTGCGGCCGCTGCATCGGCGTGTGCCCGACCGACGCGATCGGCTGCGGCTACGACGAGTCCAACATCGTGCTCAACCGCAAGATCGCGGAGTACACCAAGGCGGTCGTGGATGGCCGTCCGTGCTTCCACATCTCGCTCGTCATCGACGTGTCGCCCAACTGCGACTGCCACGCGGAAAACGACGTCGCGATCGTGCCGAATATCGGCATGTTCGCGTCCTTCGACCCGGTTGCGCTCGATCAGGCGTGCGCGGATGCGGTCAACGCCGCGCCGGTCAATCCTGCGAGCCTGCTGTGCGACGAGCACGAGCGGCACCACATCCACGACGAAAACGACCACTTCCATGCCGTGCACCCGGACACGAACTGGCAGTCCGCGCTCGAACACGGCGAGAAGATCGGCATCGGCACGCGCCAGTACGAACTCATCAAAATCTGACCCGCAAACGCAAAAAAAGCGAGGCAAATGCCTCGCTTTTTCTTATATCTGATTGAGCCCGACGGGCAGCGCCAGCTTGAGCGCGACCATCGCGACCAGCTCGGCGGCGAAAATGCCCTTTGCCTTGCTTTCGCCCAAATGTTCGCCGAGGCGCGCAAAAGAGCGCTGCATCCGCTCCTCCTTTTCATCCAGGTGGCCAAGCAGCCAGCGCCCGATCAGCTCGAGTGAACTGATGGTCTGCAAAAACGCCCACGCGACCAGCAGCGCGGTCCCGACAAGCGACCGCTCCTGCGGATAGGCGAACAGCACAAGGCAGAATACCCAGCCCGCGACCGTCGCGATATGGTGCAAAATCACACCGAAGCGGACAAAATCCTTCACAGCGGCATCATCTCGCGCTCCTCAAAGGCCGCGCGGCGCTTGATATCCGCCATCACGGCGTCGAACTGCGGGATATCGAGCGACTGCGCGCCGTCGCACAGCGCGTTTCTGGGATCGTTGTGCACCTCGATGATCAGGCCGTCCGCGCCCGCGGCGATCGCCGCGCGGGAGAGCGGCTGCACCATGTCGCGCCGTCCTGCGGCGTGCGACGGATCGATGATGATGGGCAGGTGGCTGAACATCTTGACCAGCGGCACCGCGGAAATGTCCAGATTGTTGCGGATCAGGTTTTCAAACGTGCGGATGCCGCGCTCGCACAGGATGACGTTGGTGTTGCCGCCCGCGAAGATGTACTCCGCCGCCATCAGGAACTCCTCCATCGTGGCGGACAGGCCGCGCTTTAAGAGGATGGGCTTGTTCGAGCGGCCCAGCTCCTTGAGCAGCATGAAGTTCTGCATGTTGCGCGCGCCGAGCTGGATGATGTCCACATCCGCGAACAGATCGAGATGCTTCTCGCTCATGATCTCGGTCACGATCGGCAGGCCGGTCTGGCGCTTGGCCTCGAGCAGCAGCTTCAGCCCCTCGGCTTCCAGCCCCTGGAAGGAGTAGGGCGAGGTACGCGGCTTGAACGCGCCGCCGCGCAGGAAAGACGCGCCCGCCTTTTTGACCGCTTCCGCGACCTCGACGATCTGCGCCTCGCTCTCGACCGAGCACGGGCCGGCCATGACGTTGAAATAGCCCGCGCCGATCCTGCGCCCCGCCACCTCGATGACCGTGTCCTCAGGATGGAATTTGCGGTTGACGGCCTTGAACGGCTCGGTCACGCGCTGCACGCGCTCGACCACGTCATAGGCCATGATGTCCCCTTCATCGAGCTTGGTGGTGTCGCCCATCAGGCCGAGGATGGTGGTGTTTGCGCCCTCGGAATAGTTGATCTTCAGCCCCATATCCATAAAGTGCTGCATCAACCGGTCGACACGTTCCTTGTCGCTGTTCTGTTTGAGTACAACGATCACTTCAGTTCACTCCTTTAACATTCAAAAATATTGTATGCCTTTGCAGTATAGCATCATTCCATGCAAAAAGAAAGGGGCGATTTGCGAAAATCGCCCCTTCCGGATGCTCTGTTTTTTGTACGCTGTTATAAAACGCTAACCGTTTGCGTCCGCCGCCTTGAGCTCCCTGTATTTCTGCTCGACTGCATTGCAGAATTCGTCCCAGCGGCCGTCGTTTATCAGCTTCGCCGGGCAGACCTTGCCCGAGAAATCCTCATGCTTGCGGAGCGCGGAGGGCTTTAAGTCATACTCGATCAGCAGGCGCGCGCACAGCCGCTCGGCGTTGATGAGCGTCTGCTCGTAGTTCCCATCCTCGTTGACGCACATCTCAACGCCGATGCCGTTCATGTTGCCGCCGTCCTCGTCCATCCGGTCGCCCGCGTGGTAGCCTGGCTCGCTGTCCGGCAGATGGTGGTAGATCTCGTGGTCGTCCACCGTGTAGTGCCAGGAGACGATGCCCTCCTCGGCGTTCGCATTCTGGTGAATAAACGAGTTGTGCGCCGCGGCGTCCGCGCCTGCGGAGAAGTTATCCGTCTCGTGGATGACCAGGTACTTGATCTCGCGCAGGCCGCCCGGCCGGGCGCGGCTGCCCTCCGGGATAAAATCGGTCGTGACCGGGATGTCCTCAATGTAGGTCAGCCCGGCGTCCGCATACAGCGGCCGGCTGATCGCGCTGTGCGTCCACATGCCCGCCGCGAACGAAACCGCCATCAGCGCCAGCACGGCGAGCGGCTTCCACAAGACCATCTGATTCTTTTTTCGTTTTTTCCCGGAGCCTGCCATCTTCACGCACCCTATCTGTCCGTTCCCCTGTTTGAACCCTCTCATTGTACTACGTTTGCGCATGCTTTTCAAAGGTTCGACTGTAAACTTTTCGTAACGACGCAAAAACCCTGTCAACCGCCTGCATAACCTGCAAGAAATCCTTGCAATCCGGTGCATTGTGCGATATAATAAATAATACTCGGAGAGGCAAAGCCTTTACCAGCAGAATTCTTTGACCGCCCTCCCCCGGGAGGCGCCAAGGCCATACGGACAGCCGGGTCAAATGCCGAACATGGCAACTTTGTTGCCTTATTGAATTTTATAAGTTGGCTGACTAAAAGCCGTGTGCCGCGGGCACATCGCAACTTGTGAAACAATCAATAAGAGTAGTAAAAGTAAATTCTTGCTATATAGACTCTTTCCTCTTCCACAGACAACACCCGTCCCAGCCCCCGCGCCGGGCGGAAGAGAAGATTGCATTTCCTCAAGCTGGATGGCCGCCGTGCGCGCATCCCATGCTTGAGGATTTTTTGATATTGTGAGGATATGATATGCAGAACAAGCTCAAACTGTACGGGTTCAACAACCTGACTAAGGCGCTGTCCTTCAACATTTACGACGTGTGCTACGCCAAAACCGAGCGCGAACAGCGCGACTACATCGCCTATATCGACGAGCAGTACAACTCCGAACGCCTGACCGGCATCATGGAGCATGTCACCGAGATGATCGGCGCGCATGTGCTGCACATCTCCAAGCAGGATTACGACCCGCAGGGCGCGTCGGTCACCTTCCTGATCGCGGAGGAGCACATGAAGCCCGCGCTCGAGCCGGACACGATCGTCGCGCATCTGGACAAGAGCCATGTCACCGTGCACACCTACCCGGAATACCACCCGGACACCTGCCTTGCGACCTTCCGCGTGGATATCGACGTGGCGACCTGCGGCGAGATCACGCCGCTCTCCACGCTCGACTTCCTGATCGGCTCGTTTGACTCGGACATCATCACGATGGACTACCGCGTGCGCGGCTTTACCCGCGATATCGAGGGCAAAAAGCTGTTCATGGATCACCATATCACCTCGATCCAGGACTTTATCGACCCCAAGACGCTCGAGCGGTACGACGCATACGACCTCAACGTCTACCAGTCCAACCTGTTCCACACCCGCATGCTGGTCAAGGAGATCGACCTGCAGAACTATCTGTTCAACACGGATATCTATGAGCTGCCGCCCAAGACGCGGCTCAAGATCCACTCCGACCTGCGGCGCGAGATGATCGAGATCTTCAGCGGGAAAAATATCTACTGATGCTTCGATCGGAACTACAGTTCCGATCGAGTGGACGCACCGAACTGCGTTCGGATGCGTCCTTTGCGCAAATTTGCGCGCCGCAAGCGCGGCACACAAATTTGCTTTCCTGTATCAAAACCGAGATACAGGCTCTCGGTTTTGATGGAAATTGCGGCTCACCGCAATTTCCTATTTCATGCGCGCTGCGCGCGATTCCTGTTTGCGCGCGACATTCGTTCTTTTCTTATTCTGAAGAAGAAGGTATCTGCTTATGGATCAATCCCGTGCGCCGATCAAAGAGGCGCTCGAACACTTTAAAGATATGCGCATTGTACCGTTTGATGTCCCCGGGCACAAGCGCGGGCGCGGCAGCCCGGAGCTGACCAAGTTTCTCGGCGAGCAGTGCATGACCGTCGACGTCAACTCCATGAAGCCGCTCGACAACCTGTGCCACCCGGTCAGCGTCATCCGCGAAGCCGAGGAGCTTGCCGCCGAGGCCTTCGGCGCGGCGCACGCCTTCCTCATGGTCGGCGGCACGACCTCGAGCGTGCAGGCGATGGTGCTGTCGGTGGTGGGGCGCGGGGACGAGATCATCCTGCCCCGCAATGTGCACCGCAGTGTCATCAACGCGCTCGTGCTCACCGGCGCGGTCCCGGTTTACGTCAACCCGCAGATGAACGACCGGCTGGGCATCTCGCTTGGCATGTCGGTCGCGGACGTCAAGACCGCCATCGAAAAGCACCCTTCGGCCAAGGCGATCCTGGTCAACAACCCCACCTACTACGGCATCTGCTCGGATCTCAAAGAGATCGTCCGGCTGGGCCACGCCGCGGGCATGAAGGTGCTGGCGGACGAGGCGCACGGCACGCATTTCTACTTCGGCGAGAACATGCCGGTCTCCGCAATGGCCGCGGGCGCCGACCTCGCCTCGGTCTCCATGCACAAATCCGGCGGCTCGCTCACGCAGTCCAGCTTCCTGCTGTGCGGCCCGGCGATGAACGCCGAATATGTGCGCCAGATCATCAACCTGACCCAGACGACCTCGGGCTCTTACCTGCTCATGGTCAGTCTGGACATTTCGCGCAAAAACCTCGCGCTGCACGGCAAGCACATCTTCCGCAAGGTCACCGAGCTGACCGAGTACGCCCGCGAGGAGATCAACCAGATCGGCGACTACTACGCCTACGGCAGCGAGCTGATCAACGGCGACACAGTCTATGACTTCGACGTGACCAAGCTCGCGGTCAACACGCTGGACGTGGGGCTTGCCGGCATTGAAGTATATGATGTACTGCGCGACTTTTACGACATCCAGACCGAGTTCGGCGACCTGGGCAACCTGCTCGCCTATGTCTCGGTCGGCGACCGCGAACGCGACCTCGAGCGGCTGGTCGCGGCGCTGGCCGATATCCGCCGCCGCTACAAGCGCGACAAAGCAACTCTCATGCGGCAGGAATACATCTCCCCGCAGGTGGTCGCCGCGCCGCAGGAAGCGTTTTATGCGGAAAAGCAGGCGGTCGCGCTGGACGAGGCAAATGGCCGTATCTGCGCGGAGTTTGTCATGTGCTACCCGCCCGGCATCCCGATCCTCGCGCCCGGCGAGCGCATCACGGGCGAGATCCTCGACTACATCCGCTACGCCAAGGAGAAAAACTGCATGCTGCTCGGCACCGAGGACCCGGATGTGAACACCTTGCAGGTTATCAAAGGCGTTATCAGCCCGGGCGTTTGACAGAAGGAGTCTGTAATTCATGCGATTGACGTTTACTGAAATGCACACGCCGACCGTCGGCCTGCAGATCCAGGTCGACCGGCAGCTTTATACCGAACAGAGCGATTTCCAGCGCATCGACGTGTTCGAGTGCGAGGAGTTCGGCCGCTTTCTGACGCTCGACGGCTACATGATGCTGACCGAGCGCGACGAATTCATTTACCACGAGATGATGGTGCACGTCCCGCTCGCCGTGCTGGGCGACAGGGTCAAAAAGGTGCTCGTCATCGGCGGGGGCGACGGCGGCTGCGTGCGCGAGCTGTGCCGCTACCCGCATATCGAACACATCGACCTTGTCGAGATCGACGAGCGCGTGGTCGAGGTCTGCAAGCAGTTCCTGCCGACCGTGGCCTGCTCGCTGGATGACCCGCGCGTGCACATCCTGTATCAGGACGGTCTCAAGTATATCCGCCGCATCGAGGACGAATACGACCTCATCATCATCGACTCGACCGACCCGTTCGGCCCGGGCGAGGGCCTGTTCACGATGGAGTTCTACGGCAACTGCTACAAGGCGCTCAAAGAACACGGCGTACTGGTCAACCAGCACGAAAGCCCGTTCTACAAGGGCGACGCGCTCGCCTGCCAGCGCGCGCACCGCAACATCGTCCACTCGTTCGAGCTGTCGCGCCTGTTCCAGGCGCACATCCCGACCTACCCATCCGGCCACTGGCTGTTCGGGTTCTCGTCGCGCGGCGTGCACCCGGTGCGCGACCTAGACGCGGATGCGTGGAACGCCCGCGGCATCGAGACCCGGTATTACAACACCAACCTGCACAAGGGCGCGTTCTACCTGCCCAATTATGTGCAGAAATTATTGGAAAAAGTAGAGGAAGTATAGGGGACTTCAAAAGTCCCCTATATACGAAAGGCGGTTCCAAAAGAAACCGCCTTTCGATACCCGAATGACGCCGCCCAAGGCGGCTGAGTCGGGGTATCAAAATACCCGGCAAAGCTGGGCATTTTGATAGAAACCGCAAGCGGTTTCTTGTTGAAATGCGCAGTGCGGCCGCGCAGGCCGCATCCCCGCCCGTGAAGCGCGGGCACACACTGCTGTCAATGAAAATTTGATTACCCAATATTTATGCTAGCCAAATATTAAGGAGGAATTTATCATGGGAAAAGCCCTGATTATCGGCTGCGGCGGCGTTGCCGGCGTAGTCATTCACAAGTGCTGCCAGAACAGCGACGTTTTTGAGGAGATCATGATCGCCTCGCGCACGAAGTCCAAGTGCGACGCGATCAAGGAAAAGCTGGACGGCACCACCCCCACCAAGATCCGCACCGCCAAGGTGGACGCGGACAACCTCGACGAGCTGTGCGCGCTGATCGACGAGTACAAGCCGGACATCGTTATGAACATCGCCCTGCCCTATCAGGACCTGACCATCATGGATGCGTGCCTCAAGTGCGGCGTCAACTACATGGACACCGCCAACTACGAGCCCGAGGACACCGACGACCCGGAGTGGCGCGCGATCTACGAGAAGCGCTGCAAGGAAGAGGGCTTCACCGCCTACTTTGACTACTCCTGGCAGTGGGCATACAAGGAGAAGTTCGAAAAGGCCGGCCTGACCGCGCTTCTGGGCTCGGGCTTTGACCCGGGCGTGACGCAGGCATACTGCGCGTACGCGCAGAAGCACCTGTTCGACCAGATCGACACCATCGACATCCTGGACTGCAACGGCGGCGACCACGGCTACCCGTTCGCGACCAACTTCAACCCGGAGATCAACCTGCGCGAGGTTTCCGCGCCCGGCTCCTACTGGGAGAACGGCCACTGGGTCGAGATCCCGGCCATGTCCATCAAGCGCGAGTACGACTTCGACCAGGTCGGCCACAAGGATATGTACCTGCTGCACCACGAGGAGATCGAGTCGCTGGCCAAGAACATCCCGAATGTCAAGCGCATCCGCTTCTTTATGACCTTCGGCCAGTCCTACCTGACCCACATGAAGTGTCTGGAGAACGTCGGCATGCTGTCCACCACCC
>USLE01000020.1 GCA_900555465.1 uncultured Butyricicoccus sp. | reverse complement strand
TTGACAGACCGGCTGGAAATCATACAGCCTGACGTCTTGATCTGGCTGTTCCCGCTGCTGCTTACAGGGCTGGTCTGCCGCATGGGCGCCAAGGGCACCGAGGGCCTTGCGAACTGCCTGATGGCAGTGGTGGGGTTTGGGCTGCTGCTGTGGGTCATGCATTACATCGTGCTCAGCGATATCATGCTGGCGCTTTGCAGCGCGGTCCTGCTGGTGGCGGTCTGCCACAAGGCATTCGGCCGGGTGCGGGTGCGCAACCTGTGCCTTGCGCTGCTTCCCGGCGCATTCGCGCTGGTGCGGCATTTGCAGAGAACGTTCTTTGCGCGCTCGCTCGGCGTATCCAAAGAGCAGAACGCCAGCCTGATGACGCAGCTGGTCCGTCACATGCTGTTTGGCATGGAGCCCTATTACCATGACGGTGCGTTCGCCACGCCGACGGAAACGTTTTGGGAATGGGCGGATGCGCAGGAGTACCTGCTGACAATCATCCGGCTGGAGTGGGGCTGGCTGGCGATGATACTCGTGCTGGTGCCGCTGGTCATTCTGCTGGGGCGCGGGTTGATGCTGGCCGGGCGGCAGGGCGGCCGGCTGGCGTGGCTGACATGCCATACAGTCGTGCTGACACTGGGCGTGCAGGCGGTATGGTACCTGCTCGTCAATCTGGGCATTTCGGATTCAGGGGGGACTTACGGCCTGCCGCTCATCGCGGCAGACGGCTTATATCTCTGCCAGACCATGTTCCTGCTCGGCATCCTGCTGTCCGCGCAGCGGTCGGGGCAGCTGGAAAGCGGCCCCGCGCCGATCGGAAAATAACCGGGCAAAGACAGGCAAAAAACAGAAGAATGTGCTATACTGAGGGCAGTCCGAAAGGGCTGCCCCTTTTGTTTGAAAAAATATTTCCTCCCGGTGTCAGGAGATGCGCCGCCCATTCGTATTGTAGGTGAAGCGACGTTGCTGACACAGCCGACCGGCTGTTTCCAAAGGAGTTGATACACCCATGAAACAATTCGATAAAGCGGAGGCCGAGCGGCTGGTTTACACCTATTCCGACCTGATCCTGCGGCTTTCCTACACCTATCTCAAATCCACCCATGACGCGGAGGACATCTGCCAGACCGTGTTCTTAAAGCTCCTGACGAGCGGGCAGACCTTTGACAGTCCGGCGCATGAAAAAGCGTGGATCATCCGGACGACTGCGAACGCCTGCAAGGACGCGCTGCGCAGCACCTTCCGGCGGCGTACGGTGGCGCTCGAGGCCGCGGCTGCGACCGCCGCGCCCGAGGCGCCGGACAGCGCAGTGCTCGAGGCGGTGATGGAACTGCCGGAGAACTACCGCGAAGCGGTCTACCTGCATTATTTTGAAGGCTACTCCGTCCGCGAGATCGCCGGCCTGCTGGGCCGGAGCGAAGCGGCGGTTACCGCGCACCTGAGCCGGGGACGGCACAAGCTGCGCACCACACTGGGAGGCGAATATTATGAACAGAGCGTATAATGATAACAAAGAGTATACCGAGGCGATGGCCGGCCTGACATTCTCGGACGAGGCCAAGGCGCGCATGGTGCAGAACCTGCTGGACGCGCAGGAACAGGCGGCGGACAACGTCGTGCCCATGCCGCGGGCGCGTAAGCGCCGCCTGCCGCGCATCGCGGCGGTGGGTGTGGCGGCCGCGGTGGTGCTGACGGTCGGCGCGAGCGCGACCGGCGTATTCCGGAGCGCGGGAGAAGCGTTCCAGGGTATGTTCGGCCCGACGGCCGACACCGAGATCATCGACAAGATCGGCCGCCCGGTCGGCGCGAGCGACACGGATAACGGCGTGACCGTCACGGCGGACGCGATCATCGGCGACAAGTACCATTACGCGGTCACCTATTCGATCGCAAAGGTCGACGGCACGGCCTTTGATATCGACTTGACCAATACCGTGGGCAACGGCGTGCTTCCGCTGACCTTTGGCGAAGAGGACACCTCGCTGTCCGGCTACTACGGCGGCACGCACGGCGGTTCGTACTTCTATGACGCCGACCCGGCGGACAATGCGATCCAGTATGTTGAGACCCGCGAGGTCAGCGACGGCGAGGTGCGCGGCCACACCGTGCGCGCGAAGTTCACAGACCTTTGCGTGTTTGATGACGAGATGAACCGCAGTGTGATCGCCGAGGGCAGCTGGTCGTTCAGGTTCAATCTGGATTTCGAGGACACCTCGGTCAGCCTGCCCGCGGGCCAGACCTTTGACCTGAACGGCATGACCGCCACGATCGACGAGATCAGCCTGTCCCCGCTGGCGCTGCGCGTGGACTACACGGTGGACAGCGAAGTGCAGTGGGACGAGAACGCGCAGTCCGGCAAACAGAGCGAGCACGACAGCGAGCAGATGCACAAGTATTTCGACAGCGTGCAGATCCTGGTCAACAAGGCGGACGGCACGAGCATCGATATGTCCTATGCGGGCGGCAGCATCTCGCCGGAGGGCGGCAAAACCGTCTGCCAGAAGGGCGATATCTTCAGCGAGATCGTCGCGCTCAAGGACGTCGAGAGCGTCACTGTGCAGGGCGTCAAGATCCCGGTGCAGCAGTAAATATATCCCAAAAAAGAAATTCCCCGACCGGGGAATTTCTTTTTGCGATAACGTACACTGTGTCCGGAAACAGTAAAAACCGACCGGATTCGATTTACAAATCATGCCGCCGGTGCTAAAATATAGGTGGAGATTGAACGGAAGGTCGATTTTTCGGAGGGATGAAACATGGATATGCTCAAGGATTATCCGCTGCTCCGCACGGACAGCTACGCCAAGATCTTTCTGTACAACACGCATGAAACTGTCGCCTGTGTCCCGCGTCATATCATCCGTATGCGCGACAAGGTAAAGCCGGACAAACTGCAGCAGGCGGTCGAGCAGGCGCTGCTCCGCTTCCCGCATATGATGCTCGGCGTGGAGGCGACGGACACCGCTTTCCGCTACCGCCCGAACGTGCTGCCGCCGGTTGTGCTGCCGTTTGACGGGGTGGAAAAGCGCTATACCATCGGCTCGAAGGACACCAACGGGTATATGTTCCTTGTGGGCTATGACGACAAGACCATCACGATGGAATACCAGCACTCGATCTCGGACGGGCGCGGGTTTGAAGAGTTCATCCGCTGCGTGCTGTTCCAGTACCTGACCCTGTGCGGCTATCCGGTCGAGAACGACGGCTCGGTGCGCGGCATGGATACGCGCTGGTCGCCGGACGAGAGCGCGGACGGCTATGAACAGCTCGCAGATCAGGAGTTTTCGCCGGACGGCATCTGGCGCAAGCCGGAAGCGTCCCATGCGTGGGACCTGACCGACAAGGGCGACGGCCCGGAGATCGTCACCGAGGTCACCTTCCCGTTTGCGCAGCTGCATGACTACGGCAAGTCGATCGGCGTCAGCCCGCTGTCCATCGTTGCGCCGCTGCTCATGCGCGCGTTTGATAAAAAGTTCGGCGAACCGGATAAGCCGGTCATCTCGCAGATTCCGGTCGACCTGCGGCCGCTGCTGCCCACGCCGACCACGCGGTATTTCATCTGTTTCATCGACCTGCCCTATCTGCCCGAATACCGCGACCTGCCGCTCGAGGAGGTATTTCAGCGCACGAAAGCGTTCCTGAACAGCCAGATGGCGCGCGAGCAGCTGCTCTACCGCGCCAAGGCGGCCGCCGACCGGTGCAGCGAGCTGCACGAGGCGGATATGCCGCTCGCGGAAAAAATGGTGCAGGGGCAGAAGCTCTGCAAGGATTTCGTGCTCGAGGACAGCTTTTTGATCACCAACGTCGGCCGGTTCAAGATGCCGCCGAGCTGTATGCCCTATGTGCTGGACTACGGCGCGGTGCTGCCGTGCGCGATCCAGCCGTTTGCGATGCTGGTGTCCTCGTTCGGGGACAAGATGAAGCTGTCGGTCGCGCAGCGCGATCACGATATGGAAGTGGTCGAAACGCTCTGCGCCGGGCTGCACGAGATCGGCGTGGACACCGAGACCATGAGCTATCCCTTCCGCGTGACCCGGTACAACGGCCTCGAATGTGGGCAGCTGTAAACCGCCTGCCTGTATCCGCAATACATAAAAAAACAGCACCTTGTTTCCAAGGTGCTGTTTTTGTTTTGTCAGGAGATCGTCAGGTCGATGCGGTCGCCCGCTGCGCCGCAGAACACGATCGCGCCGCCGCCCGGCAGGGTGACCTGCGTGTCGCCCGTGGCCGCGCTCTGATTGACCGTCTGGCCCGCGGCGTTGAACACCACAAAGCCCGCGCCCTCGGGCAGCTGGGCGGTCATGGTCTTGCCGTCCAGCACTTCCGGCAGGTTGTACCAGCGGTTGTAGCCGGTGGGCTGGATGGTCAGGTGCGAGCGCGCGCCGGTGTAGATATCCGGCACCGCGGAGGCATCCATATACAGGCCGTCGGTATAGTGCACATACTCCACGCCGTCGATGGTCTCGAACACGAACGGGGAGGTGTCGCGGCCGCCCATCATCGGGATCTGGATGGCGACGTCCGCGCAGCTGTCGCTGGTCAGCGGGTTGGAGAGCAGGTAGCCGTCCACCGTACCGATGCCCAGCATGGGCATGCCGGACATATACAGCTGCGAGCTGGCCTTGTCGGTCACGGAGACATAGGCCTTGCCCTGGCGCGCAGCCCAGGCGGCCTGCATCTCGTCCGTGACTTCGTTTTCCGGCAGCTTTTCCAGATAGTAGGTCTCGGAGACAACGTCGCACAGGCCGTCGATCGCGGAATAGCCGCGATAGGTCAGGTAGGTGCGGCCGTTCTGCTGGGTAAAGCGCAGCTCGAGCGCGCCGGTCTCGTGCTTGAACAGGCCGTCGCCGCAGTAGAGGTAGGTCTGCGCCTGGGTGGGCGCATAGGCGTTTGTCAGCGTGAGCGTGCCCGCGTCGTCCATCGTCAGGCGCATGAGCGAGGTCGAGTCGCCGTACAGCCCCTCATACTGCTTCATATCCGCGTCGAGCGCGGTCTGCTCTGCGGGGGTGAAGCTGTCCAGCGCGCTCAGCCGCTCGGTGATGACGCCCTTTTGCTCGAGCTGGTCGAGCAGCAGGCTGGTCGCGAGCATCTGGCAATAGGCGCTCGAGCCGCCCGAGGACGAGACCGCGGCGCTCAGCCCGTATTCGGGCAGGACGATGAGCGAATTGTGCATCAGCAGGGTGTCGCCGCCCTTGGTGACCGCCTGGATGCCGTACAGGTTAAAGGGATAGAGGTCGACGCTGTCCCAGCCGAGGCCGTAGCCGACCACGTTGTTTTCCACGTCCAGCCACTGGCCGTCCGCGTATTCCCTGTGGAAGGTCGCTTCGCGCGCGGCATCCGTCAGGATATCCGCCTCGCCGGTGAAGATCTGCGCAAAGCGGCACAGATCCTCGGCGGTCGCATACACGCCGCCCGTGCCGATGATGTTAACCGCGTCGGTCGGCGTCTCCTGCTCGGGGGCGGAGGGGTTATAGGTGCGCACGATGGAGGAACGGTCGAAGTCGTCCTGCATGGTCTTGGTGTGGGCCATGCCGAGCGGGCCGGTGATCTCCTGATGGATGAAGTTGGTGAACGACATGCCGCTGACGCGCTCGATCACGATCTCCGCGAGCGTGAAGCCGTCGTTGCAGTACACCGAGAACGCGCCCGGGTCAGCCTTGAGCGTCTGCGTGGCGAGGTCGTCGAGCAGGGTGTCGTGCGCCTGCGTATCCGCGTCGTCAAACAGGAAGCCGTTGCCGTAGGTGCTGCCCATCAGGCCGGAGGAGTGGTTGAGCAGCATGCGCACGGTGATGTCTTTGTACCGCTCGTCCGCCATCGTGAACTCCGGGATGTAGTCGGTGACCGGGCGGTCCAGATCGACCTTGCCCTGATCGACCAGCCGCATCATGGCGGCGGTGGTGAACATCTTGCTGGTCGAGCCGATGCCGAACAGGTTTTCCGTGGTCAGCAGGCGGTTTTCCTGCTTGCTGTATACGCCGCCGACACCGCTTTCCACGATCTCGCCGCTGTCCATCATCGCGTACTGGATGCTGGTGATGCCGGCGCCTGCATCGAGCAGCAGCTGCACGCGCTCGTCCACCGTAAGTGCAGTCTGGGTTTCGGGCTTTGCGCTGCGCGCGAGCGGGTCGGAACTGTGGCTGTCCGGCGCAGGGCTGACAGGGGACAGCGCCGCAGGCACGAGCGGCTCGGGCGGCAGCGCGGCGGCGAATGCAGCGCCCGGCAGGACGAGCGCCGCCGCAAGCGCACCGGCGAGCAGGCGGAACAGGGGTTTGTTCATGGGGATGCTCCTTCCTTTTGTTGCGGAATAATATTTAGAAGATGATCTAAATATAATATGGATTGCCTATCCTGTCAAGAGGCATTGTGCATGCTTCCCGCAGGATCACACACCCTATTATGGTCTAATTTGGGCCATATGTCAATGGCCCAAATCGAACCATTGTATGATGGGGGACGAGGTGAGGCACATGCTGTGTCAACGGATGCGCGATCTGCGCGAGGATCAGGAGAAAACGCAGGCGGAGATCGCGGAGCTGCTCCGCATCCCGCGCAAGACCTACTGCAATTATGAAAACGGGCGGAACAACGTGCCCAACGAGGTATTGTGCGCGCTGGCGGATTATTACCATACCTCGACCGACTATCTGCTCGGCCGGACGGACAACCCCGCCCCGCCGCCCGGATAAAGAATTAGCAAAGGCTAACCAAAATCCTTTCCTTTTTTTCGAAAAAGTGGTATACTATTAAAAAACAATCTGAACGAGGCGAAAACAATGACGAAAATTGATATTATCTCGGGCTTTCTCGGCGCGGGCAAGACCACGCTGATCAAGCGCCTGCTGGCGGATGCGCTGAAAGGCGAAAAGGTCGTGCTGATCGAGAACGAGTTCGGCGAGATCGGCATCGACGGCGGCTTCCTCAAGGATTCCGGCATTGTGGTAAATGAGATGAACGCGGGCTGCATCTGCTGCTCGCTGGTGGGCGACTTCGGCAAGGCGCTGCACGACGTGGTCGACCAGTACAGCCCGGATCGCATCCTGATCGAGCCGTCCGGCGTGGGCAAGCTGTCCGACGTGATTACGGCCGTGCAGAACGCGCATCTGGACGTAGTGCTCAACTCGTTTGTCACGGTCGTGGATGCGCTCAAGGCCAAGATGTACCTCAAGAACTTTGGCGAGTTCTTCCAGAACCAGGTCGCGCACGCGGGCGCGATCCTGCTGTCCCGCACCGCAGAGTGCCCGGCGAACCGTCTGGAAGAGGTGGTCGGCATCCTGCGCGGGCTGAATCCGCATGCGCGCATCGTGACCACCCCGTGGAAGGAGCTGTCCGGCGTGCAGCTGCTCCAGACGATGGAGGGCAGCCGCGATCTGGTGCAGGAGGTGCTGGACGAGATCGCACGCGAGCCGCACCATGAGCACCATCACCATCATCACGACCACGAGCATGAGCATGACCACCATGACCATGAGCATCATCACGATCACGACCATGAACATGACGAGCACCATCACGACCACGGCCCGGACTGCACCTGCGGCTGCCACGATCATGACCACGAGCATCACCATCACCACGACCATGATCACTGCGGCTGCGGCCATGACCACGACCACGACGCGGACGAGGTCTTCACCTCCTGGGGCAAGGAGACGCCGCACAAGTACACCGAGGACGAGCTGAAAAACGCGCTGACCGCGCTCGGCGACCCCTCGCTCGGCACGGTGCTGCGCGCCAAGGGCATTGTCCCGGCGGCGGACGGCGGCGAGTGGCTGCACTTTGACTATGTGCCCGGCGCACCCGAGATCCGCCGCGGCTCGGCGGACTACACCGGCCGCCTGTGCGTGATCGGCGCGGAGCTGGACGAGGAGCGCATCGCCGCCCTGTTCGGCGTGGCCTAAGGGGGCGTTCCAATGCCAAACAGAGAACCGATCCCGGTATATGTGTTTACCGGCTTTCTGGAGAGCGGCAAGACCCAGTTCATCAAGGAGATTATAGCCGACCCGGACTTTACCGAAAATGAGCGCACCGCGCTGCTGCTGTGCGAGGAGGGCATCGAGGAGTACGACGAGCGCGAAATGATGCGTTACGGCACGGCGATCGTCCCGATCGAGTCGCCCGAGCGGCTCACGCCCAATATCTTAAAGCGCGTGGAGCAGAAGTATGACCCCGACCGCATCCTGATCGAGTACAACGGCATGTGGAAGCTGGACGACCTGATCGCCGCCTTCCCGGCGCGCTGGGAGCTGTACCAGATCGTCACCACGGTGGATGCGTCCACGTTTGAGCTGTACTCCAACAACATGGGGCCGATGATGTTCGAACATATCACGACCGCCGACCTTGTGGTGTTCAACCGCTGCACGGACGCGCTCAAGGAGATGCTGTACCAGAAGAACATCCGCGCGATGAACCCGCGCGCGACCATCTATCTGGACGATGTGGACGGCAATTCCGAGGACTACAACCGCAATATGCCCCTGCCGTTCGATGTGGACGCGGATATCATCGACATCGCGCCCGAGGACTACGGCCTGTGGTATATCGATGCGATGGGCGACCCCGCAAAGTACGACGGCAAGACCGTCCGTTTTCTGGGGCAGGTATACGTCGGGCAGAACGTGCCCGCGGGTTCGTTTGTGCCCGGCCGGTTCGGCATGGTCTGCTGCGCGGAGGACATCAGCTTTTTGGGCTTTATCTGCCGCTGGCCCGGCGCAAAGGACCTCAAGCAGCGCGACTGGGTGCGCGTGACTGCGTCGATCACGGTCGAAATGCTGCCGCAGTACCGCGGCGAGGGCCCGGTGCTGCATGCCACCGAGGTCATCCCGGCGGAGAAACCGGCGGAAGAGCTGGTATATTTCAACTGAATACGCAGATGCCGCAGGCCCGGAAGGAAACTTCCGGGCCTGCGTTTTTGCATTCGCGCGAGGGAACCGAATCCCGCTGCCATCCGTCTAATCTGGCAAACCTTGTCAAAGCGTACAAAACTGTGGGCTGTATTTGAAAAATAACAGTACACAAATGCAAAAAACAATGGTAAAATAGGAATAACCAAACCAATGAGGTGATTGCTATGAAAAGATTGCTTTCCGCCGTGGCGGCGTCGGCAATGCTGCTCTGCACGCTGCCGGCGGCGTATGCGGCTTCGGATATTGACAACCACTGGTCACGGGAGTATATGCTCGAGATGCACGACCTGGGTGTTATCAACCCCTCCGCCAGCACCGGCAACTATACGCCCGAGCAGCCGATCCAGCGCTGGGAGTTCATGCGCTACATCAACCGTGCTTTCGGCTTTACCGAAAAGGCTTCGATCAACTTTTCGGACGTCAGCAGCAGCGACGCATACTATGAGACCGTGCAGATCGCGGTCAAGCACGGCTACATCAACGGCGTGGGCAACAACAAAATGAACCCGGAGGGCACGCTGACGCGCGAGCAGGCCGCCACTATTCTGGGCCGCCTGCACAAGTACACCCCCACCGCCGACCTGTCCGAGCTGAACAAGTTCTCGGACAAGGCCTCGATCAGCGAATACAGTCAGGCCTATGTCGCGGAAGCGGTGGAAGAGGGCTACATCAACGGCTATACCAACGGCACCTTCAGACCTGCGGGCACGATCAAGCGCGGCGAGATCGCCAAGATCCTGTATTTCTTCCTCGGCTCCTCGCTGGATGATTCGGGCAGCGCCTACACGGCGGGCGACCTGAGCGACGACCGCCAGAACGTCACCATCTCGGCGCCCTGCACCCTGTCGGATGCGACCGTCGAGGGCAACCTGTACATCACCGAGGGCGTGCTGACCGGGGACGTCACCCTGTCCAACGTATCGGTCGAGGGCGATATCATCATCAGCGGCGGCAACGTCACGCTGGACGGCGTCTCGGCGCTCAACATGGTGGTCTCCAACCCGCTGGGGCTGACCTCGCAGGTCACCGCCACGGGCGACACCAATATCGGCAGCACCGAGGTGCAGACCTCGGCTTCGCTGACCGAAAGCAACCTTGCGGCTGCGGCGGGCGGCTTCTCCGACCTCGCGCTGACCGGCGACGATATTGCGCTGACGCTGGACGCGGCGCTGTGGGATGTGACCACCGGGGGCGAGTGCTCCATCCTGACCACCGGCAGCACCTCGATCAGCGAGCTGACGGCGAACGGGCCGACTGTGGTCACCGGCGGCGGCTCGGTGCAGACCGCGAAGCTCAACGTATCCGGCTGCGAGCTGGTCATGCAGCCCAGCTCGGTCGAGCTGGGCTGCATGAC
>USLE01000019.1 GCA_900555465.1 uncultured Butyricicoccus sp. | reverse complement strand
GTGTGCAGATCCGCTCGGTGCTCGAGTGCCGCGCACGCAAGGGCGTCTGCGCGCACTGCTACGGCATCAACCTGGCAATGGGCACGCTGGTCGGCAAGGGCGAGGCTGTCGGCATCATCGCTGCGCAGTCCATCGGCGAGCCGGGCACCCAGCTGACCATGCGTACCTTCCACACCGGCGGCGTTGCGGGCTCGGATATTACGCAGGGTCTTCCGCGAGTCGAAGAGCTGTTCGAGGCGCGCAAGCCCAAGAAGGCAGCGACGCTCGCCGAGATCAGCGGCGTTGTCACGATCGAGGAATCCAAGCGCACGACCGTCAAGACCGTCAACATCGTCAACCCGGAATCCGGCGAGATGCGTTCCTATCAGCTCGCATCCTCTTCGGGCATCCGCGTGACCGACGGCCAGCAGGTCGAGCAGGGCTTCCAGCTCAACGAAGGCTCGCTCAACCCGCATGACATCCTGCGCGTGCGCGATCCGCGTGCGGTGCACGACTACGAGATCAAGGAAGTCCAGAAGGTTTACCGTCAGCAGGGCGTTGATATCAACGATAAGCATATCGAGGTTATCGTGCGCCAGATGATGCGCAAGGTCCGTGTCGAGGACGCGGGCGATGCGGAAGTGCTGCCGGGCTCTGTGATGGACCTGCTCGAGTTCGAGGATTACAACCAGAAGGTGCAGGACCGCATCGACGCAGGCGAGGAGGGACTCCGCCTTGCAGTTGCGGAGCCGACCCTCATGGGTATCACCAAGGCATCCCTTGCGACCGACTCGTGGATGTCGGCGGCATCCTTCCAGGAGACTACCCGCGTGCTGACCGACGCTGCGATCAAGGGCAAGGTCGACCCGCTGATGGGCCTGAAGGAAAACGTCATCATCGGCAAGCTGATCCCGGCCGGCTCGGGCATGACCGAGTACTGCGACGGCCACTACGAGCAGAAGGTCGATCTCGACTGACGGTTTACCGCAGCCATATCCTTATAAAATGTGCAAAACAGGGGAATGCTGAAAGGCGTTCCCCTGTTATTTTCCCGGGGACGCGGCAGGAAAAGCGGATCGCCATGTAAAATGGCAGAAAAGTGAAAAATATCTGTAAAAATGCTTGACTTCATACCGGGAAACCTTTATACTATTGGAGTATGCCGTATAGGAGGGTTACTATGCTTTCAGAACTTCGCACGGCGCACAAAGTCATCGGTGTGAAGCAGTCCAAAAAGGCGATCCGGGATGGCGCGGCCGCAGAGGTCTATATTGCGCTCGACGCGGAAAAGCGCGTCGTCGGTCCGATCTACGAGCTTTGCAGCGAGATGGGGACCACTGTCCAGGAGATCACCACTATGACGGAACTCGGGGACGCGGCCGGCATTGACGTCGGCGCCGCAGTCGTCACGGTTCTGCGCTGACATCTGTTCCGATGAATCGCGCAAAAGCGCTTTTCATAAATATCTTTGAAAGAAGGAGGAAATAAAATGCCAACTTTTAACCAACTCGTCCGTAAGGGTCGCGAGGCAGCCATCTACAAATCTACGGCTCCGGCGCTGCAGGTAGGCTACAACTCTCAGAAGAAGAAGTCCACCGACCAGCCCGCTCCGCAGAAGCGCGGTGTCTGCACGACGGTTAAGACCATGACGCCGAAGAAGCCGAACTCTGCGCTTCGTAAGGTTGCTCGTGTTAAGCTGACCAACCAGATGGAAGTTTCCGCTTACATCCCCGGTGAAGGCCACAACCTGCAGGAGCACTCTGTCGTTATGGTTCGCGGTGGCCGTGTAAAGGACCTTCCTGGTGTCCGTTACCACATCATCCGCGGCACGCTGGATACCCAGGGTGTAGCGAACCGCCGTCAGGCTCGTTCCAAGTATGGCGCGAAGCGCCCGAAGGCCGGCAAGTAATCTGCGCCTGACCGCGCAGCTCGTCGTTCCAGCCGCCCTTGCGTACCTCGGTACGCGGCAGGCGACTGCGCCTCGATCTGCACGATCATGCTTGATTCCTTAAACTGGTCAACCTACACGTTTTGCGAGAAAAGTTAAAGTTTTTTCAGCAAAGCACTCATTTTGCTTTGTCTGAGGCGTTTTATATCCGATTGTTTATAGCGGGTATACTACCTCGGACGGGCATTGCAACGGCGGCAAAAAGCCAGCCGTAGTACCTGTGAAATCAAATTTTTTTGAAGGAGGGAAGTAAAGTGCCAAGAAGAGGTAATGTCCCGAAGAGAGACGTTCTGCCCGATCCGCTTTATAATTCCAAGCTCGTCACCAAGCTGGTCAACTCGATCATGCTGGACGGCAAGAAGGGCGTTTCGCAGAAGGTCGTTTATGGTGCTTTCGATATCGTCCGCGAAAAGACCGGACGTGAACCGTTGGAGGTTTTCACTGAGGCGATGGAAAACATCATGCCGTCGCTGGAAGTTAAGGCGCGCCGTGTAGGCGGCGCTACCTATCAGGTGCCGATGGAAGTGCGCCCGGAGCGTCGTCAGACCCTGGGCCTGCGCTGGATCACCAAGTATGCGCGCGCGCGTTCTGAGAAGACCATGCGCGAGCGTCTGGCCGGCGAGATCATGGACGCCTGCAACAATCTGGGCGGCGCTGTCAAGAAGCGCGAGGATACGCACAAGATGGCGGAAGCGAACAAGGCGTTCGCGCACTACCGCTATTAATCGCGTGGCCTGCTTTACGCTTTGAAAGGAGAGCAACATGCCTAGAGAATATTCCCTGGAAAGAACCAGAAATATCGGCATCATGGCGCACATCGACGCCGGTAAGACCACTACCACCGAGCGTATTCTGTACTACACCGGTGTAAACCACAAGATCGGCGATACCCATGACGGTACCGCTACGATGGACTGGATGGCGCAGGAGCAGGAGCGTGGTATCACCATCACCTCCGCTGCGACCACCTGCCACTGGTCGGGCTCCCAGCATCAGTACCCGGAGCACCGCATCAACATCATCGACACCCCGGGCCACGTTGACTTCACCATCGAGGTTCAGCGTTCGCTGCGCGTACTGGACGGTTCTGTAACCGTTTTCTGCGCAAAGGGCGGTGTTGAGCCGCAGTCTGAGACCGTTTGGCATCAGGCTGACGATTACAAGGTTCCGCGTATGGCGTTCGTCAACAAGATGGACATCATGGGCGCTGACTTCTTCAATGTTGTAAACATGATGAAGGACCGCCTGAAGTGCAACGCGGTTCCGATCCAGCTGCCGATCGGCGTTGAGGATACCTTCCGCGGTATCATCGACCTGGTCACCATGCGCGCTGAAGTCTACTATGACGACCTCGGCAAGGACGTCCGCGATGAGGACATCCCGGCTGATATGATGGATCAGGCGCAGGAGTACCACGAAGCACTGTGGGAAGCTGCCGCTGAGCTCGACGAGGACCTCATGATGAAGTACCTCGAGGGCGAGGAGATCACCGCTGCGGAAGTTAAGGCTGCCATCCGTAAGGGCACGATCGAGAACCAGATCGTTCCGGTCCTGTGCGGCACCGCTTACCGCAACAAGGGTGTCCAGATGCTGCTGGACGCGGTCATTGACTACATGCCCGCGCCGACCGACATCCCGGACATCAAGGGTGTCAACCCGAAGACCGGTGAAGAGGACTCCCGTCCGTCTTCCGACGACGCGCCGTTCTCTGCGCTGGCATTTAAGATCGCGACCGACCCGTTTGTAGGCCGTCTGACCTACTTCCGCGTCTACTCCGGTTCGATCACCGCTGGTTCCTCTGTTCTGAACGCGACCAAGGACAGCCGCGAGCGTCTGGGCCGTATCCTTCAGATGCACGCGAACCACCGTCAGGATATCGACGTTGTTTACTCCGGCGATATCGCGGGCGGCATCGGCTTTAAGAACGTTACCACAGGCGACACGCTCTGCGACGAGAAGCACCCGATCATCCTGGAGTCCATGAACTTCCCGGAGCCGGTTATCCGCGTTGCGATCGAGCCCAAGACCAAGGCTGGTCAGGAGAAGATGGGCATTGCGCTGGCAAAGCTGGCGGAAGAGGACCCGACCTTCAAGACCTACACCGACGAAGAGACCGGTCAGACCATCATCGCCGGCATGGGCGAGCTGCACCTCGAGATCATCGTCGACCGCCTGCTGCGTGAGTTCAAGGTAGAGGCGAACGTCGGTGAGCCGCAGGTTGCTTACAAGGAGACCATCCGCCGCTCCGCGGACGTGGATCAGAAGTATGCACGTCAGTCCGGCGGTAAGGGCCAGTACGGCCACGTCAAGATCATTGTTGAGCCGAACGAGTCCGGCAAGGGCTACGAGTTCATCAACAAGATCGTCGGCGGTGCGATCCCGAAGGAATATATCGAGCCTGTCAACCAGGGTATCCAGGGCGCAATGCAGGCTGGTATCCTCGCAGGCTATCCGGTTGTCGACGTAAAGGTCACCCTGTACGACGGCTCTTACCACGAAGTCGACTCCTCCGAAATGGCGTTTAAGATCGCCGGTTCTATGGCGTTCAAGGAGGCCATGAAGAAGGCTGACCCGGTTCTCATGGAGCCGATCATGCAGGTCGACGTTATGGTTCCGGAAGAGTATATGGGCGACGTTATCGGCGGCCTGAATGCGCGCCGCGGCCAGATCCAGGGTATGGAGCCGCGCGGCGGTGTACAGGCGATCAGCGCTGCTGTTCCGTTGAGCGAGATGTTCGGTTATGCGACTGCGCTGCGTTCGAGCACGCAGGGCCGCGGCCAGTACACCATGCAGCCCAGCCACTACACCGAGGTGCCCAAGAGCATTCAGGAGAAGATCATGGACACCCGCAACAAAGACAACTAAAATCTATTGCTTGGCTATTGCATTTTTCTGCAATTTGCAGTAGAATAAACTCACCATGACTATGAATTCAAATTACGAGGAGGATATCCACAATGGCAAAGGAAAAATTTGACCGCTCCCTGCCGCACGTTAACATCGGCACCATCGGCCACGTTGACCACGGCAAGACCACTCTGACCGCGGCGATCACCAAGGTTCTGGCTATGGAAGGCGAAGCTGAGTATCAGGCTTACGACTCCATCGACAAGGCGCCGGAAGAGAAGGAGCGAGGCATTACCATCAACACTGCGCACGTTGAGTACCACACCAAGAACCGTCACTATGCGCACGTTGACTGCCCGGGCCACGCCGACTACGTTAAGAACATGATCACCGGCGCTGCTCAGATGGACGGCGCGATCCTGGTTGTTTCTTCTGCTGACGGCCCGATGCCCCAGACCCGTGAGCACATCCTGCTTGCCCGTCAGGTAGGCGTTCCGTATATCGTTGTATTCATGAACAAGGTTGACCAGGTTGACGACGAGGAGCTGCTCGATCTGGTTGAGATGGAGATCCGCGACCTGCTGTCCTCCTACGAGTTCCCGGGCGACGACATCCCGGTAATCCGTGGCTCTGCGCTGGGCGTTCTGACCTCTGACTCCACCGATCCGAACGCACCGGAGTACGCTTGCATCCACGAGCTGATGGACGCTGTTGACAACTATATCCCGACCCCGGACCGCGCTGCTGACAAGCCGTTCATCATGCCGGTTGAGGACGTATTCTCCATCACCGGCCGCGGCACCGTTGCTACCGGTCGTGTTGAGCGTGGTCAGTTGAAGATGGGCGAGGAAGTTGAGATCGTCGGCCTGATGGACGCTCCGCGCAAGACCGTTGTTACCGGTATCGAGATGTTCCGCAAGCTGCTGGACTACGCTGAGGCTGGCGACAACATCGGCGCTCTGCTCCGCGGCATCCAGAAGACCGAGGTTGAGCGTGGTCAGGTTCTGGCTAAGCCGGGCTCCATCCACCCGCACACCAAGTTCCACGGTCAGGTTTACGTCCTGAAGAAGGAAGAGGGCGGCCGTCACACCCCGTTCTTCAACAACTACCGTCCCCAGTTCTACTTCCGTACCACCGACGTTACCGGCGTTATCACCCTGCCGGAAGGCACTGAGATGTGCATGCCGGGCGACAACGTTGAGATGGACGTTGAGCTGATCACCCCGATCGCTATCGAGGAAGGCCTGCGTTTCGCTATCCGTGAGGGTGGCCGCACCGTAGGTTCCGGCGTTGTTACCAAGATCAACGCTGACTAATTTCGCATAGCGCGGAAAGCGTATTTTGTACGACAGAGTTCCCATGCCCTTTTGGGCATGGGAACTTTTTTCATGGGTATCGCAGCGCACCTTGTGACAGACTAAGGCCGAGGAGGGATGCTGTGATGAAACAGAACGAGTATACGCAGGCACAGGCGGATTCTGCACGCAAGAGTTTTGAATGGATGGCGCGCAGCAAGCCGAGTGTGGCCGCGCGGAGCGGCGGGCAGGAGGAAGAGGACGGTGTACCGTCCGGCATTGCGCTGCCGCCGCACGAGCGCGACTGCGGCCGGTCGCATCCGATGCGCGGCACGAACAGCGAGGACCTGACCGAGTGGTGCACGAAGCACCAGACCTGAGGCAGGGCATGGGGACCGCCGGAGCCTGTTCCGGCGGTCTTTGTGCGCGCGTATCGTTTTACTTTCTGCGCGGTCTGTGATATAATAACCCAAAGATGTGTGTCATGCGACTTGCTGCAAACGATGCCGTCCGCGGCATGCTGCACGGCGCATGAGCGATAAACCGCCTGCCTCTCGGCAGGATCATTTCCGCAAAACAGGAACCGTATTCGTTGGCGCTGCATAGCCTGAAGACAGGAGGGGAGTCTCATGTCTGTTTTTTGGCAGTCCGTGCTCGCGGTGTTTGCCGCTGTAGGATTTTATGCGCTGCTGCACACGGTTTATGAGCTGATCAGCGCGCGCGTGCTGCGCATGCACGGCTCGGCGGAGCTGACGCTGTACGGCGACGGCTGCGATGCGGCGAGCGAGCAGCTGATCCGGGTGGCGCTGCGCATCCGGCGGCAGTACCTGCCCGGGCTCTCGATCACCTTTGTGGAGATCGGCAGCGGGCAGGGGCAGAACGTTGCCAAACATATGGCGGCGCGGCAGGACTTTATGTATCTGGAATAACAGGAAGAGGAACGGTGGAGCGTGGACGAGAGAGAATATGTATTGATACGCGGCACGGTGGAGCAGATCGTTTTCTACAACGAGGAAAACGGCTATGCCGTGCTGCGTCTTGCGTCCGATAACGGCGCGGAGGTGACGGCGACCGGCACTTTCCCCAACATCGGGCTGGGGGAGGAGGTCACGCTGACCGGGTTCTGGGTCACCCACCCATCCTACGGCGAGCAGTTCTCGACCGAGCAGTTTGAGCGCCGCCTGCCCTCGACCGTGCGCGGCATTGCGGAGTATCTGGGCTCGGGCCTGCTCCGCGGCGTGGGGCCCAAGCTCGCGGCGCGCATTGCGGAGAAGTTCGGCGAGGACACCTTTGACGTGCTTTCCTCTGAGCCCGAGCGATTGACCGCCATCCGCGGCATTACAGAGAAAAAGGCGCGCGAGATCGGCCGCCAGTTCGTCGAACAGAGCGAAATGCGCCTGCTGATGGACTTCCTCAGCGAACACCGCCTGCCGGTCGCGCTCACGCCGCTGCTGTATAAGCGCCTGCATGAGAGTGCGATCGACGCGCTGTGCGAAAACCCCTATCTGCTCTGCGACCCGTACTACGATGTGGACTTCAAGCTCGCGGACGGGCTGGCGATGGAGCTCGGGCTGTCCATGCTCTCGGACGAGCGCGCGGACGCGGGCGTGCTGTACACGCTGATTTTCAATCTGGACAACGGACACACCTTTATTCCCGTGGAAAAGCTGACCCACGTCGTCTGCACGCTGCTCTCGGACGACGACGTGGTCTTTGATGAGGAGCGCGCGCTGGCCAGCATCGACCGGCTGGCCGCGTCCGGCAAGCTGGTGCGCGAGCACATCGCGGGGCGCGACGCGGTCTATCTGCGCGGGATGCACGACGCAGAGACCTACCTTGCAGATATGCTCGGCAAAATGGCGGAGCGCAATTATGAGTACGATTTCGACGTGGACGAGCTGCTGGGCGCGCTGCTGGAGGGCGGCGAATTCCCGTATTCGGAGAAGCAGAAGCAGGCGATCTCGTGCGCCGCGCGCAACGGGCTGGTCATCCTGACCGGCGGGCCGGGCACGGGCAAAACGACCACCGTGCGCGGCATATTGCAGGTGTTTGAGGCGCTCGGGCTGAACACGCTGCTCGCGGCGCCGACCGGCCGCGCGGCAAAGCGACTGTCCGACCTGACCGGCATGGAGGCCAGGACCATCCACCGCCTGCTCGAGGCCGGCTTTGCGGTCGGCGGGCGCATCGGCTTTGCGCGCAACCTGACCAATCCGCTCGAGTGCGATGCGGTGATACTGGACGAGGTCTCGATGGTGGACATCACGCTCATGCAGGCGCTGATTGAGGCGCTGCCGCACGGCGCGCGCCTCGTGCTCGTCGGTGATGCGGACCAGTTGCCGCCGGTCGGGCCGGGCAACTTCCTGCGTGATATCATCGGCTCGCACCGCGTGCCGACCATTGGCCTGACCGAGATCTTCCGGCAGGCGCAGCAGTCGGATATCGTTATGAACGCACACGCGGTCAACGCGGGGCAGATGCCCGTGCCGTCGCATGCGGACGGGGACTTTTTCTGGCTCAAACGCACCGACCCTGCTTCGGTGATCGAGACCGTGGCGCAGCTCTGCGCGACCCGCCTGCCGAACCATTATGGCTTTGTGCCGTCGCAGATCCAGGTGCTCTCGCCCGCCAAGCGGCAGGGGAGCGGCACGATCGCGCTCAACCGGAGGCTGCAGGAGGCGCTCAACCCGCCGTCAGACGAAAAGCTGGAAAAGCGCTTCGGCGACTGGGTGTTCCGCGAGGGCGACCGCGTCATGCAGGTGCGCAACAACTACGACATCGTCTGGGAGCGCAGCGAGGACGGCGAGCAGGGCACGGGCGTGTTCAACGGCGACGTGGGCGAGATCGTGCGCCTGTTCCCGCAGCAGGAGTGCATGGTCGTGCGCTTTGACGACCGCATTGCGACCTATACTTACGATATGCTGGGCGAGCTCGAACTGGCCTACGCGGTCACGGTGCACAAATCCCAGGGCAGCGAGTTCGACGCGGTCGTGCTCGCCCTGTCGGACGGCCTGCCGCGCCGTCTGCTCACGCGCAACATCCTGTATACCGCGATCACGCGCGCAAAGCAGCTGCTAGTCATCGTCGGCAGCGCGGACACGGTTGCCTATATGGTGAACAACAACCAGAAGGGGCGGCGCTACAGCGCGCTCAAGGCGCGCATGCGGGCGGAGAATGCGCCGGATGCGCCGGTTATCCCGCAGATCTGAGCGCAGGATGCACCGCAGCGTCAATAAATTCTCAAATAGCCTTGAAAACATAAGGATGGTTGCGGTATAATAGTAATACTGCAAACTGACGGCTACGAAATGAAAAGGATGAATCAAAAATATGGCTTCGTTTCTGGAAACATTAGCGAGAAAGTTCTCGCTTTTCTCGAGCGATATCGGCATTGACCTCGGCACCGCGACCGTGCTGGTTTACGTCAAGGGCAAGGGTGTTGTGCTCAACGAGCCCTCGGTCGTCGCGGTGGACAAGGTATCGGGCAAGATCCTGTCGGTCGGCGCAGAGGCGCAGAAAATGCTGGGCCGCACGCCGGGCAACATCATCGCCATCCGTCCGCTGCGCGAGGGCGTCATCTCGGACTATGAGATGACCGAGCGCATGATCAAGGAATTTATCCGCAAGGTGCAGGGCTTCCGTCTGTTCAAGCCCAATGTGGTCATCTGCGTGCCCTCGATCATCACCGAAGTCGAGGAGCGCGCGGTCATCGACGCGGGCACGCAGGCGGGCGCCAAGCGCGTGTTCCTGATCGAAGAGCCGGTCGCGGCGGCGATCGGCGCGGGCATCGACATCGCAAAGCCGAACGGCAATATGGTGGTCGACATCGGCGGCGGTACGACCGACGTCGCAGTCATCTCGCTCGGCGGCATCGTGGAATCCACCTCGATCAAGATCGCGGGCGACAAGTTCGACGAGGCGATCGTCAAGTATGTCCGCCGCAAGCACAATGCGCTCATCGGTGAGCGCACCGCGGAGCAGATCAAAAAGACCATCGGCTGCGTGTACCCGCGCACCGAGGAGGTCTCGATGGAGGTCAAGGGCCGCTGCCTGATGACCGGCCTGCCGCGCACCTTTACGGTAAACTCCACCGAAATTCTGGATGCACTCGAAGAAGTCAGCGCCTCGATCGTCGAGGCGATCCACTGGGTCATCGAGCGCACGCCCCCGGAGCTGACCGGCGATATCTCGACCAACGGCATTGTCATGACCGGCGGCGGCTCGCTGATCTGGGGCTTTGACAAGCTGGTCGCCTCCAAGACCGGCATCCCGACCCATGTTGCGGACGAGGCGGTCTCCTGCGTGGCATACGGCACGGGC
>USLE01000018.1 GCA_900555465.1 uncultured Butyricicoccus sp. | reverse complement strand
ATTTTGCAGGTGCTCAATTCTGCGGGCTCGGTCGTGTTCGACAACCTGCCGCTGATCTTTGCGATCGGCGTTGCCATCGGTATGGCAAAGCAGGAGAAGGAGGTTTCTGCCCTCTCTGCGGTCATCGCCTTCTTTGTCATGCACGCGACGATCGGCGCGATGATCAACGATTTCGGCGCGCCCGACCTGTCCGGCGCGACCGCAAGCGTGCTCGGCATCAATTCGCTGCAGATGGGCGTGTTCGGCGGCATCATCGTCGGCCTGGGTGTAGCGGCACTGCACAACCGCTTCTATAAAATCCAACTGCCGCAGGTGCTCAGCTTTTTCAGCGGCACGCGCTTTGTGCCGATCATTTCCGCCGCGGTCTACCTGCTGGTCGGTATCGCCATGTATTTCATCTGGCCGGTGATCCAGACCGGCATCAACGCGCTGGGCGCGTTCGTGCTCGCCTCGGGCTATGCCGGCACCTGGCTGTACGGCTTTATCGAGCGCGCGCTCATCCCCTTCGGCCTGCATCATGTGTTCTATATCCCGTTCTGGCAGACGGCGCTGGGCGGCACCGCCATGATCGGCGGCACGCTGGTCGAGGGCGCGCAGAACATCTTCTTTGCCGAGCTGGCAACCCCGGGCATCGCGCATTTTTCGGTTGAGGCAACCCGCTTCATGGCCGGTAAATTCCCGCTGATGATTTTCGGCCTGCCGGGTGCGGCATTTGCGCTGTACCGCTGCGCCAAGCCGGAAAACCGCAAGGCGGTCGGCGGCCTGCTGCTGTCCGCTGCGCTGACCTCCATGCTCACCGGTATCACCGAGCCGCTTGAATTCACCTTCCTGTTCGTTGCCCCGGCCATGTATATCGTGCACTGCGTCTTTGCGGGCGCGTCCTATATGATCATGCACATCCTGAACGTCGGTGTGGGCCTGACCTTCTCGGGCGGCCTGATCGACCTGACACTGTTCGGCATCATGCAGGGCAACGCCAAGACCAGCTGGCTGTGGATCCCGGTCGTGGGCGTGATCTATTTCATCGTTTACTACCTTGTGTTCTCGTTTATGATCAAAAAGTTCGACTACAAGACCCCGGGCCGCGACGACAGCGAGATCAAGCTGTACACCCGCAAGGATGTCAACGCCAAAAATGCCGCCGAGGGTGCAGCGAGTGCCGGCGGCGACAACGAACTCTCCCGACAGATCATGCTGGGTCTGGGCGGCAAGGCGAACATCTCGGATGTGGACTGCTGCATCACCCGCCTGCGCTGCACCGTGCATGATGCGGCCAAGGTGGACCAGCAGCTGCTCCGCGAAACCGGCGCGTCCGGCGTGATCTGCAAGGGGCAGGGCGTACAGGTAGTCTATGGACCACGTGTGTCCAACATCAAATCCGATCTGGAAGCCTACCTCGCCTCGCCGGAGAGCGACAAGGCGGAAGCCGCCGGCGCATCCGCAGCAGCGGCAGAGGCAACGCCTGCTGCAGCATCCGGCAAAACGATCGTAATCGCCAGCCCGCTGAGCGGCAGGGTCATCCCGCTGGAAGAGGTCGCGGACGGCGTATTCTCCGAAAAGATGGTGGGGGACGGCTTTGCAGTCGATCCTACGGACAATCAGGTCTATGCCCCGGCAGACTGCGAGGTCACGACCGTGTTCGGCACCAAGCACGCCATCGGCCTGACCACACCGGAGGGCTGTGAGCTGCTCATCCATCTGGGCATCGACACCGTGCAGCTGAACGGCGCGCCGTTTACCATCAACATCAAGGAGGGCGACACGCTCAAAAAGGGTGACCTGATCGGCAGCTTTGATGAAAAGGCTATTTTGGATGCGGGCTACCGCACGGTAACGCCCGTGGTAGTCACCAATTCGGATGCGTACACCAGCTTCCAGCTGCTGAAAACCGGCGACACAGCGCATGGTGAGGATACGCTGTCGATCGAATAACACCGGTGCACTTCAGAACTGCACTGCATATACCGGGTAAAAACTGCACAGGCGCCTGCCCTTCACAGCGAAGGGCAGGCGTTTTCTTATACGAAGAAGGGGCGGGACTGCTTAGCTAGAAATGACATCGCCAGGAGATGAAAAACGGGCCTGTGAGTGACCTGAATAGGAAAATGCTGCAGGAGGCACGTTGCAATGAAAATCGGATAGACGGATTGTGTCTGACGGCTCGGAAACAGAGATAAATAAGCGCATCAGGAAAATCAGCAGATCACAGAGGTCGTAAACCGCTTGTTTCTTTTGCCGTATAGCGGGATGCGCAGCAGTAGGCGGGAATCCGGCAGTTTGTCAAACCGTGTGAAGCCCTATATGAGAAGAGCCGGGCAGTAATGAGGGATTAATTATCTTTTTTCTTTCTGTGGTCGTGACAACGATTTTCTCTCCTTTATACACCCTTACACCTATTGAATACTCAACTACTCAACAACTCTCTCATACCATCTGCCTTGCAATATGCTGAACACGGTCCTATACCCATGTTAAGCATAAAATCAGGGGTATATTTTTTACAAGCCTTTTGACATTGGAATAAATCCAATTTGTCAGGAGGCTTTTTCTATGGCAAAAAGTAAAAAAATACGGAAACGCAGACAGGCAGAAATCACATTGGAACCAGATGGTTTCTCCATCCACACCTTTGAATTATCCATGAAACTCAGCAAATCCGAATGGAAGAAATGCAAACAGAGGTTGTTTGCAGATCAGGAGGAAACCGGCGAGCATTGGATCTATCTGGATAAACAGAGCGGTCATTATATCTGCACACGATATGCAGACGCAGGCATTAGAATTCGATTAGAGCGGAACGACACCGGGAAGGACAAAAACACCCATTTTATCCGCATGATCGTCAATCCCCGCAAGCTGGTCTATCCGCAAAGCGGGTATCTCGGCATCCTTCCACCGGACGAGGGCAGTTTCGAATTGCTTGAAAAGACATTTCGGCACCTCTTCCGCAAAACATCATTCGAGAACGATATGCGCCGGTATTACCTCACACGTGTTGACCTGTGCACCAATATCCGCTGCAGCAACAAAAAGGTGTTCCGCGAGCTGGTGCGCTTACTGCGGGAAACTGCCACACCGAAAAAGTATGAACGTAGATTCTACCAGCACAAGGATAGAAAAAAGGCGAACAAATACAACAAGCACTGCATCCAAATCGCCTGTGGTTCTCAAGAGCTCGTCAGCTATGATAAGACCTACCAGATGGACGAAAACGATCTTGCGGTTGCATATGAGGGATTGCCAGCCAGCGTACTGCGTATTGAGGTTCATTATAGTCGGGATAAAATCAAATCCATCGAGAAAGATGCCGGTATAGATGACCCGCTGGATATTCTCTGGCTGCTGATACAGGAAAGCAAACCGCGCATTTTGAAGTTGGTCGAGAAGTGCTATCCGCAGCTTGATTACGTTGCTTATGATGAAGCACAGAAGCGGATCGAGCAGTCGAGTTTTAAACCTGATACCCGCGAACGGATGCTGACGCTGTTAAATCAGATGCTGCGCAAACAGTCGATTGACGCGATGCTGCACGGGATGGCCCGGCAAGGGGTTCCAACCGAAAGGTTGCTTGAAAAATTTGAGAAGCTCGGTATCAACCCGATCCCTCTGCGGAAAAAGGATATGCCGCATTCCGCATGCCAAGTCTGGCAGAGATTCTGCGGACAGTTGGTAAAGATCCGGTTTACGTGCAATTATCCGAACCGAAATGGAAATAACTGCTCATTTTATGTCTTTTTTGGACTGATAAGCATCGTGATTTAGATTGAAATGCCTAACATGAAGATAAGGCAGCGGGAAATGCAGTGTACTGCGTTCCACTCTGCTGCCAAATCTTAATTCACCGCAAGGAGTGCCTATTCATGAAATACATAGACTACAAGAACATGAAGTATTTTTACACGATAGCGGAAGTCTGCCGACTGTTTGAGATGGAGATGATGGAACTTCAGCGCTATTCTGAGAAGTACAAAATCTATCCGCAGGAAGACCAGTACGGTAACTGGGGATTCCGCAAGCAGATGGTGCGCAAGCTGCACAATTACATCTGCAAAGAGCAGCGCAACCAGTCGGATAACAAGCAGAACGATCCCTGGGACAACAACGAATCCGAAAGGAAGCGCGGCCCGTGGGACTGAGTGAGATCCTGACTGTCAAGGAAGCGGCGCAGCTGCTCAAGACCACGCGCCAGCAAATCCGCAAAATGATTGCAAATGAAGAACTCCCGGCCGTTAAGGTCGGCCGGGAGTGGCGGATCCCAACGGAGAGCATCCGCATGTTTCTGAATGAAAACTTATAGCGAGGTACAGGAGGATAAATCAATGGCATCCGTTATGATCGAAATACGTTCTAACCGACGAACAACATTTGCACCGGCGGCTTTTACGCATGGCAAAGCGCTGCGAAGCCATTCGCTTTTTTAAAATATCAACCACCTATGCGCATACAGCCGGATATCAGTTTTACGCCGTTTATTATCAGGGGGATGAGATTTCACCCGAAGGCCAAGCTGTGATCGACGCGCTGAACGCATTTCCGAAGGATGATCCGGTTGCGTTCTATGACGAATGCATGAAACACGTCCCCAGCGAAGAATACACGGTGGATCGGCAGGGCAACCGAACGGGTTCCTACTGGAATACGACCCCTCCGCTTGGCAAAGGGATTACAGACTTCCTCATCCCGGAAACCTATTGCAAGATGAACCGGTTTGAAACCAATACTTACGAGTGGGAACGGTATTCCAGCGATATGGAAGACGATGATGATTTTGGGAATGTTTATGAAATGAATGTTCATTGAACGGTTGAAAACAGAAAAGAGGCCTTCCGAAAAAGCCCCCCTTTTATGGGCTGCTCCATGCCGCGCGGCGTGTGCGTTATGCGAAATCCCGATACAGGAAGGAGCCGACCTGAGCGCGGGTGCAGGGCTCATCCAGAGAGAACGTGGAGGTGATCGATCCGATCATCCCGCGGTTCATCGAGGCTGGTTTCGATGCGCTCAACCCGGTGCAGAGCTCGGCTGCGGGTCGGGTATAGATGCGAAGCACCTCAAACAAGCTTACGGCAAGGATATCACCTTCTGGAGCAGCAGCATCAATACCCAGTAGGGTCTGCCATTCGGCACGCCGGAAGAGGTGCGTCGACAGGTGCTCGAGCGTCCGGAGATATTTGCGCCCGGTAGAGCATATCGTGGTGATGATCGACGCTGTGCATGAGTTCAACAGCGATAAGGAAACAGAATCTCTGCGGTGTGCCGGTATACCGTTTTCCCTATGATTTCCGGCATAAGTATCCCCATAGAGCCATTTGTACCCCTGCACAGATCTGTACAGGGGTGTTTTGCTTGTTTCCGGTTCCGTAATACGAAGCCGTAGTTGGGTTTATACCAGCGTTCGGTAATAGTGATATCGCCGCGCCTGTAAAGAGGGAAATGATAGGCAAGGAACAGCCACGGCATTTTCGGCGAAATCTGCACGATAGAAGAAAACACGGCTTGCAGCATAAAAGGGGATAAGATATAATAACAAAAGATTGGATTCTGGGTTTTCAGCGAAGATTTCCATTGTGAAACCACCCGTAGGCGGATTGCTCGCCATGCGAAATCTTTACATCGTGATCAGCGGGGCAATAAGAGCAACAAGAAAAGTTGTATGGCCTGTGTCGGAGCCAAACATTTACAAAGTCAGAAAGCGAGAGGGAAGGATGCGAAAAACACGCCACATATCAGGAAGTCTGCAAAAACAGCTGCTCATTTATATGATCCTGATTGCGCTGATACCGGCGCTTTTTTTGCTTTTCTGGTATTTCGATTATGTCCGGTCATCCACTGCCATGCAGCTGGAGCAGGATAACGGCCGTATGCTCGCCCATGCAGTGGACAAACTGGATGTTGTAGCAGAGCAGGTCAATGAGTTTGTTTTATGGATTTCACAGAACGAGCAGATAGACGTTTTGCTCAACCGGACGGAGAATGACCTGCAGTATGATGAGACCATGCACAGCGCCATGGAACAGCTGCGTGAGCAAATCTATTACCGGCCGATCGCGCAGGAGCTGTCCGCGCTTTATATTTTGGGTGCAAACGGGCTGGATTTGCGGTGCGGGCCGGATTCCTCCCTGATTGATCCTGCACAGCTCGAACAGGCGATCCGGTCGGTTCCCGAAGGCCAGAACTGGGGCTTTCAAATCGACATACCCGGTGGACTTTCTGCCGAACCGAACGCGATTTTTTACCGATATGCGGTATCCGGTACAGCGGATGGCGGTACAAAAGGCTATATTATTCTGCTGTTTACGCCGGCTATCCTGCAGGAAGAGTTGGAGTCGCTGCTGACCGAGGCGACAGACAGCCTGGCGCTTTATAACCGAAACGGAGATATGCTGTTCCATTTTGAACAGGAGGACAGTGCGCAGGACGGCCTGCAGCTGCAGGCACAATCACAGCGCACGCAGTGGCAATTGGATCTGCGGGTCTCTGTTCCGGGGGAATCAGAGCAGTTCCGTGTTGCGCTGCTATCCATCCTTGCCTTTATTGTGATCATCTTGCTGCTGATCATCCTGCTGGCCGTTTACCTGTCGCATAATCTGGCAGCGCCTGTGGAGCGAATCGCCGGACAGGTCAGCCGGATCGCGAAAGGGGATTTCTCGCAGTCGGTCTCGATCGAGGGTGACTCCGAAATCAGCCGTCTGGGCGAGGACATCAACCGGATGAGCGCGGATATCCAGCGCCTGATACGGGAGAAAGAAGAAAAACAGCAGCTGGAGATGCGATTGCTGCAAAATCAGATGAACCCGCATTTCCTGTATAATACGCTCAGTTCAATCAGGCTGATGGCAGGATTGCAGGGAAAAAACAGTGTTGCCGAGATGATCGAGGCACTCGGAAAACTGCTGCGTGCAAATTTGTCCGGCTCTCAAGAACTGATCCCGCTGGCAGAGGAAATGGAGCTACTTTCCAGTTACATCTATATTCAGAACATCCGGCTCAAAGGGAATATCGACTATCAAACCGAAGTGCCGGATGCGTTGCAGTCCATTCTGGTGCCCAAATTCATTCTGCAGCCGCTGGCCGAGAACGCGATCCTGCACGGGATCGGGGGAAGGCCGGAGGGCGGTATGATCCGGGTAAACGTCTGCCGGGAGGATGCGATGCTGCATATCTCGGTCTGTGATGACGGGAGCGGGATTGACCTAGACCGGCTTAATCAGATGAAGCAGGAACTGGATCAGGCAACACCGTCACAGGTGCTCGGGCGCGAAAAGGGGATCGGGCTGTATAATGTGATCTGCCGCCTGCGGCTGCAATGGGGGCAGGCTTGCCGTTTGGCGCTTGCGCCGCAGCAACCCGGTATATGTGTTACGTTGATTTTCCCGGCAGTTGAGGAGAAGCCATGAATTGTCGAATTGTAATTGCAGATGATGATGCCATGCTGCGCATCGGCCTGAAGGCCATGCTTCCTTGGACGCAATACGGATACCAGATCATCGGGGAGGCACAGGATGGACGGGAGGCGTTGGAGCTTTGCAGAAAGTACCAGCCCGATATCCTGCTGACCGATATGAAAATGCCGGAGACGGATGGTCTTGAAGTGCTTCGCACACTCGCAAGCTGGCCGCAAAAACCGGCGGTGATCGTGCTGAGTGGATATGATGAATTTTCGCTCGTACGGGAGGCGATGCGCCTCGGCGCGTTGGATTACCTGCTCAAGCTGGAGCTGTCCCCATCGCGGCTGCTGCAATGCCTGCAGACGGTGCAGCAGAAGATGAGCCGGGGACAGCCGGAGGAGCAGGGGGCTCCCGCAGCGATCAGCCGGGAGCGTGTCCTGCGCAACCTGATCAGCCATTTTTATGTGACCGATGCGGAGATGGACGAGGCCTTGCAGCGGGCGGGTGTGCGGTTTGAAACCGATGAGGCTTACTGCATGCTGCTGCACGCGGGCGACTGGTTCCGGTTCGAGGATGCGGACGAAGGAGAGACCCATACGCTGCAGTATTCCATGGAGAATATCGCTATGGAGATCGCTTCCGGCTGCATGACGGCATATTGTGTCTCGGGGAAAACAGGAGAGCTCTATCTGTTCGCGGGCCTGAAGGCGCAGTATGCCGACCGCCCCGCGCTGATCCGACGGACAGCATACCGCCTGCGCGATATCCTCAGGCAGTATCTGGACATCAATTGCGTGATTGCGATCGGCAGCGGTACAGCGGATGCAGCGGGACTGAGCCGGGCGGCCGGGCAGGCGGCTGAGGCCATGCGCCGCCGCTTCTGCCTGCCGACGGACGGGGTGCTGTGGTGGCAGGATGTTTCCCTTTTGCAGCCCGTCTCGCACAATGCAGCCATCACCCGCTGCAGCTCGGAGTTATATGCAGGGCTGAATACGCTGGACTGGGAGCGCACCGAGCGTGCATTTGATACACTGACCGAAACATTGGCGCATGCGCAGCTTTCCCATGCAGGAATGCTGCAGGCAGCGGCAGAACTGCAGAACGGCGTATGCGAATGCCTGGAGCGGTACGGCCGGACGGCGCGCCAAGCCCTGTCACACAGCTATCGCGATCTCCGGGAGATCCTGACGCTGAACAGTGCATCAGACTGCATTGCGTGGATCAAAAGTATGCAGGAGGACATTGCGCTGTTCTTTTCGCTGGAAGAGCAGAACGCAGCGAACGATGTTGTCCAGCAGGCGATCGATATCATGGAAAAGCGGTTTGCACAGCCGTTTTCCCTGCGGGAACTGGCGGATGAACTGCAGATTTCCCCGGGTTATCTGAGCGTCCGGCTCAAAAAGCAGACGGGAATGAATTTTTCCGAATATCTGATGCAGATCAGGCTGCGCAAGGCGCAGCGCATGCTTCGCACAACCGATAAGCGGATCGTGGATATCGCCGCGCAGGCCGGCTATCCGGATCAGTTCTATTTCAGCCGTCTGTTCAAGCGGGCGACCGGTATGACGCCGAGCGAGTACAGGAAACAGGGCGGGGATGCATGATGAAAAAAGTTATCGTTGCAGGATGCGTATTGCTCGCGGCGGTCGTATGCAGTATGGCGTTTTTTTTACCTGGCAGGGGGCTCCCGGACGGGGAGCAGGAGGCGCAGCATGTATTGCGCGTTGTGCTTTGGGACTATGACACAGTAAGCTATGACCGGCGGATCATCCAGGCGTTTGAGGCGCAAAACCCGGATATCACAGTGGAGGTTACCAGCTATTCCCCCACCTACTATGATTTCAGCCTGGAGGCGCTGCTCGCGAGCGATGAGCAGATCGATGTGATTTACGCAAACCAGCTGCCGCAGTTTGCATGGCTTTGCCAGGAGGAGTATCTGCTGCCGCTGGACGATTTTATCACACAGGATGGCTTGGATTTATCCTGTTACAGCGATACGGAGGTGCTTCGTGAACCGGATAGCGGCGCAGTGATGGGGCTTCCGTACCGGCAGGATAAATTCCTGCTGTATTACAATACGGATTTGTTTGATCAGGCAGGGCTCCCTTACCCCTCGTCCTCGCCCAGTTGGGAGGAGGTCTGCAACCTGGCGCAGCAGCTCAGCGACCGGCTGGAGGGGAAATACGGCATCTACTTCAGCGCCTTGCCGGAGCACCTGATCCCGCAGTCGCTGGATCAGCCGTTTGATTATATGAAAGGAGACTTCTCCGCGCTCGAAGAGGGGCTGGCGCAGTATCAGACGCTGGAGGAAACCGGTGCAGCGCCTCCGTTTTCCGATCTGGATCGGATGGACCCGGCCCAGCGCCTGTTTGAAACCGGAGCGTTCGGCATGTTCCTGAACGGCTCCTGGTATCTGAACTTTCTGGCGGAGGATACCGAAGCGGGTGTGTGTGATTTTCGCTGGGGTGTTACGGCGCGGCCGGGCTCAACGGCGGGCGCAGCGGAAAACCCGATGATGCTGACACCGATCTGCATCCACAGTGAGACGACAGAGCCCGAGGCTGCATGGCGCTTCCTGCGTTTTGTCTGCGGTATGGAGGGCGCGGAAATTTTGGCGGATGAAATGGTGCTTCCCGCGTATCACAGCGGGGAAACGGATGCGCAGCTCGCTGCGCGTGCGCGGAATTTTGGCATAGATGAGACGCTGGTGCTGGATGACTTTGATCCGCCGGAAACGCCACCCACCGCACAGGAAAGGGAAATCCGGGAAGCGGTCTATGCGCGCTATAAGCGGATCCTGCTCGGGCTGGATGGGATAGACACATTCTGCACGGATGCAGAGCAGGCACGAAAGCAAGCGATTGGTGCGTAAAACTGCACAAATGCGCCGGCGTTATTTTCTCTTCCCCAAGCATGGATTTGTACATATCCGATGGGTTTGTCCATGTCCAAAAAATTGCCGGAATGATATGCTTATACCAGACAATGCGTATGCATAAGTAAAGCTGGTAAAGGGGAGACGAATATGAAAAGAAAACTGCTCAAACAGGCAACGGCGCTTGCACTTGCTGGTGCGTTACTGACAGGCACGGCCTATGGCGCAGCGCAATATGACCCGGTGGATCCGGCGGATCCGTATCAGCCGCCGGTAAGCGGCATGTTTCATGGACAGCAGATCGATGCAGACGGCGTAACGGGACAATATTCTGTCTATATTGCGGACAATTTTGAGCCGTGCTCGGATGGTATCCTCGTCCTGACGCCGGACGGCACAACGGCGGAGGAATTCCTGAGTTCAGCAACCGGACAGGGCTGGATCGATCTGGCGGATGAGAAAGGGATTGCCGTTATTGTGGCGGAACCGCTCGACGGACAGAGCTGGAACCTGGCGGATGAAACGGACGGCCGGGATGACGAAGCGTTCCTGAAAAATGTTTATAACACGATCCGCAACAAGTCACAGGCGGTTACGGCGGCATTTGATATGAATGAACGCGCATTCTACCTGGTTGGCTACGAGGAAGGCGCTACGGCGGCACAGGAATTCGCAATGGAATGGCCGGCCCTGTTTGCCGGATTGGCAGCGGTTGGCGGCAGTGATGTCCCGGCGGCAGTCGCAGAACAGACCGGCGATGCGCTGAGCTATCCGTTTGCAGAGGCGGAGTCGCTGGAACGACAGGAACAACTGCAGATCCC
>USLE01000017.1 GCA_900555465.1 uncultured Butyricicoccus sp. | reverse complement strand
GTTGCAGCGGCGATCGGCGTCATCGGCGGCGCGGACGGCCCGACCGCGATTCTGGTCGCCTCGCGTCTGGCGCGCGACTCCCTGCCGGCGATTGCGATCGCGGCATATTCCTATATGGCGCTCATCCCGATGATACAGCCGCCGCTCATGCGCCTGCTGACCACCAAAAAAGAGCGCGAGATCAAGATGGAGCAGCTCCGCCCGGTCTCCAAGACCGAGAAGATCGTGTTCCCGATCGCGGTAGCGACCATCGTGATCCTGCTCATCCCGGACACGGCGCCGCTGATCGGCATGCTCATGCTGGGCAACCTGCTGCGTGAATGCGGCGTAACCGAGCGCCTGTCCGATACCGCGCAGAACGCACTGTGCAACATCGTGACCATCTTCCTCGGCCTGTCGGTCGGCTGCAAGGCGGTCGCGGACACCTTCCTGACCTGGGATACGATCAAGATCATCATTCTCGGCCTGATCGCGTTCAGCTTCTCCACGATCGGCGGCATCCTCTTCGGCAAGATTATGTGCAAGCTGACCGGCGGCAAGGTCAACCCGCTGATCGGTTCTGCCGGTGTTTCGGCAGTCCCGATGGCGGCGCGCGTGTCGCAGGTCGAGGGCCAGAAGGCCAACCCGGCCAACTTCCTGCTCATGCACGCGATGGGCCCGAACGTGGCCGGCGTCATTGGCTCGGCGGTCGCCGCGGGCTTCTTCCTCAAGGTATTCGGCGCATAAAACAGCATATCCATCAAACGCCAGACGGGCGCCGGGAAACCGGCGCCCGTTTTGCATGCCCGACCGGCAGGGGAGGAGCAGTGTTGTTGACAAAAAGGAGCAGAATGTTATAATAAAGGGAGAATAGAACGGGCAGTCTTTATTGTGCAGGGATTGAGGTGGTCTGGATTATGCAGGTTTTAAAAGACGAAATCAGACACAAGATCTTGCTCGAGGCCGAGCTCCTCTTTTTGCAGAAGGGCTACGACCGCACCACGCTCCAGATGATCGCGGACAAGGTGAACATCAGCAAGAGCAACTTCTACCACTATTTCCGGAGCAAGGAAGAGATGTTCTATGTGCTGACCGACGGCGCGGCGGATGGCCTGAAAAAGCTCATCCTGCGGCTGCGCGAAAAGCGCTTTGACCCGAGCACCGGCCAGCGGGAGTACCAGTTCCTGCTGACCGAGGAATTCGTGTCGCTGCTGACCGCAGAGAAATACGGCATGCTGCTGATCATGGAGCAGGCGAAAGGCACGCGGTATGAGGGCCTGCGCGCCAGCCTGATCGACATGCTGGCCGCCAAGACCGCGCCCATGCTCGCGGACGAGGATAACAGCATGCTGCTCGCGCAGATCATGGCCCGCAACCTGATCGACGGCATGGTGATGGTGCTGAAAAACCGTGTCCGCCCGCGTGAGATACGCACTAACCTCAACCGGCTGGTGGAATACCATACCAAAGGTATCGATGCGCTGCTGAAGTAACGGCAGCGCATTTTTTTGCATACAAAAGAGAATATATATTCGTTTTAATGCAAAGAGTGCAGAAAAAACGACAAAACCCGCGTTCTATCCCGGGTCTGCTGCGCATAAATTGAGAGTAGTCAAAGCGTCAACAGGCAGGGGGGACGACGGTGAAAGGCTTACCCGAAGAACGCACGATCCGGCTCGCGCAGTACATGATCGAAGAAAATGCAACCGTGCGCCAGACCGCGGCACGGTTTGGCGTATCCAAATCGACCGTACATAAGGATATCACGACGCGGCTCAAGACGCTCAATGCGGTGCTGTATGAGCGCGTGCAGGAGGTGCTGCGCACCAACAAGCAGGAGCGGCATATCCGCGGCGGCATGGCGACGCGGGAGAAGTACCGCGTCCAGGCGGAGGAGCGGCGGCATGGCGGGGCAGTAAAAAACCGGCTGTCCGCTGGACAGCCGGGGGATGGTACTGCGCGCTGATGCAGGCGCAGGGATGTATGATGTTATGGCCGCGCTGCGCGCCGGGCCTTTATGCAGGTGCCAGGTTTACCAATTGATGATACGAGCGGTTGGTGATTTCACACGGTTGCCGGTTCCTGGGGAAAAGACGGTTAATCAGAGCAGTCCAAGCTCATGCGCGCAGGCGCTGCAAACATTCTTGCCTTTGTAATGGATGATGTCCTTTGCGTTGCCGCAGAAAATGCAGGAGGGCTCGTACTTTTTCAGCACGATCTGATCTCCATCCACATAGATTTCCAAGGCATCCTTTACCTCGATATTCATGGTGCGGCGCAGTTCAATGGGCAGCACAATACGGCCCAGTTCATCAACCTTGCGAACAATACCGGTAGACTTCATGTGTGAAACACTCCTTCGTTACTTTTCAAAAAAATCTTTTTATCACCAAATCCCTTTTAAGGGGGAGATTGGGCGGGAGAGGGGAGACGCGGATGCTTTCCGCAATCTGGGTTGCATTCCTGATCATCGCGCTGGTCTGCGGCGCGGTGACCGGCCGTCTGGACGCCGTGACCGAGGCGGTCAGCAGCGGGGCGGCGCAGGCGGTTACGCTGGCGATCAGCGTGGCCGGGCTGATGTGTTTCTGGAGCGGCATGATGGAGCTGCTTCAGGCATCCGGCGCGGCGGCAAAGCTGTCGCGTCTGCTGACGCCGCTGCTGCGGCCGCTGTTCGGCAGGGCGGCTGCGGACCGTCAGGCGATGGAAGCCGTCAGCGCCAATGTGACCGCCAATCTGCTCGGCCTGTCCAATGCAGCCACGCCGCTCGGCCTGCAGGCCGTCGACCGGCTGTACACCCTGGAAGGACGGCGCGGCGCACCGGATGCCGTACTGACGCTGATCACGCTGAACTCTGCCTCCATCCAGCTGATCCCTTCCACGGTGGCGGCAGTGCGCGCCGCAAGCGGTGCGGCAGCGCCGTTCGATATCATGCTGCCCGTCTGGGGCGCTTCGATCGCCTCGGTGGCGGTCGTCCTGCTCAGCGGCAGACTGCTGCGGCCGCTGTTCCCGGATGAAAAATAGGGGGAAATGCACACCGGGATTACAATTTGTATTATTGCATATGCAAAGTATAAATTTTGTCGAATTGCCTGTTATTTCCAAAATTATTTCCTGAATTTTGAAAATTTCGTCAAACATCCATGAGGAGGCACGACAATGCAGCTGCTTCAAAGCGCTTTCATCCCTGCCCTGTTGGCGTGGACAGGGTTATACGCATTGTATAAAGGGGTGGATGTCTTTCCAACTTTTTTGCACGGTGCGAAAAAAGGGCTGCAAACCGCAGTCGGCATCCTGCCCACGATGGTAGGCATGCTGACCGTGGTTTATATGCTGCGCGCCTCCGGCGCGATCGACCTTGCGGCGGCCCTGCTGGCGCCGGTTTTTCAATTTTTCGGCATTCCCAAGGAATGCACGGCGCTGGCCCTGCTCAAACCGATCTCAGGCGGCGGGGGATTGGCGCTCGGCAGCGAAATCATGCAGCGCTGCGGCCCGGACAGCTATGCCGGACGGGTAGCGGCCGTGATGCTGGGGTCTTCTGAGACCAGTCTGTATACGCTGGGCGTATATGGCGGCCATTTGGGACTGAACCGGATGCGATATGCCGTTATTGCGGCGTTATGCGCAGATGTAACTGCTTTCGTTGCTTCGGCTGCCCTGGTTCGGCTCTATTTCCCAGATATTTAATATTATATCGTGTTCAATCGACAATTACCATAGACCAAGAAGAACTTTGTCGATTTCCCCAATGAGGGGTGATAAAAATTGTGCAAAACGAGTAAAAATTATCAGGATGATTTTCACGATAAAAAAAGGCTATTGTGCAGAACGCACAATAGCCTTTCATTTTGCGAGGGATTATTTTACGATCTCTTTGCCGAACTCATCGTACTCGAAGAAGCCCTTGCCGGTCTTGACGCCGAGCCAGCCCGCGCGGACCATCTTGCGCATCAGCGGATGCGGACGGTACTTCGGGTCGCCGGTCTCACGGTACAGGGTCTCCATGATGGCGAGGTTGACGTCGTGGCCAACCAGGTCGGCGGTGTGCAGCGGGCCGGACTTCATGCCGGCGCCGAGCTGCATCGCAATGTCAACGTCAGCCGGGGAAGCGATGCCGTCAGCAACGATGCCCATTGCCTCGTTCATCATCGGGATCAGGATGCGGTTGACCACAAAGCCCGGGCCCTCATGTACAGCGACAGGGGTCTTGCCCAGCGAAGCCATCAGGTCGAACGCAGTCTTGAAGGTCTCGTCCGAAGTCTGGATCGCGCGGGTAACCTCGACCAGCTTCATGATCTGTGCCGGGTTGAAGAAGTGGCAGCCGATCACCTTATCCGAGCGCTTGACCGAAGCGGCAAGCTCGGTGGGGGACAGTGCGGAGGTATTGGAAGCAAAGATGGTGTGCGGCGGGCAGATCTCGTCCAGCTCCTTGAGCAGATCTTTCTTGAGATCCATGCGCTCGAGGATGACTTCCATAACGAAATCAGCGTCGGCAGCAGCCTTGCGGTCCAGCGAGGTCTTGAGGGACGCGAGCAGCTCGTTCTTGTGCTCCTCGGTCATCTTCTCCTTCTTTACGAGGAAGGACAGGTCGTTAGTGATGGTCTTGACACCGCGGTCGACGAACTCCTGCTTTACATCGAGCATGGTGACGTCATGGCCGTTGGTCAGGAAAACTTCCGCAATGCGTGCGCCCATGTTGCCGGCGCCGAATACACATACTTTCATGATTTTATAACCTCTCTCTCACGCTGAAAATCGGATGATGGGGGATCGCTTACTTGTTCTTGAACTCCTTGGCGGGCTTTTCCTTGTTCTTGTCAAGGAAGTAAGCCATGCCGTACTTCTGGTCCTCGGTCGCGAAGCACTGGCCGAATACGTTGCCCTCGAACTTCAGGGCGGAGTTCAGGTCGGTCTGCATGCCGACGTTGATGGCTTCCTTGCACAGGGAAACCGCGATCGGTGCCTGCGCCGCGATCTCTTCCGCGAGCTTCATGGCCTCGTCCATCAGGTTCTCCAGCGGATAAACGTAGTTGACCAGACCCATTTCCAAAGCCTGCTGTGCGGTGTAGTTGCCGCGGGCAGTGTAGATCATTTCCTTTGCCTTGCCTACGCCGACCAGACGCGCCAGACGCTGCGTGCCGCCGCAGCCCGGGGTGATGCCCAGACCGACTTCCGGCTGGCCGAACATCGCGTTCTCGGACGCGAGGCGGATGTCGCAGCTCATCGCCAGTTCGCAGCCGCCGCCCAGGCAGAAGCCGTTGATCGCCGCGATAACCGGGCGCTTGAAGTTCTCGATCTTCCAGCAGACGCGGTTGGAATCGTTGCCGAAGAACTTGCCTTCCTCAACCGTCATGGTGGACATCTGAGCGATATCCGCGCCGGCAACGAAGGAGTTAACCGTCTTGCCCTTCTTATTGACAGTGGACGAGCCGGTCAGGACGACACAGTAAACGTCATCCATCTTAGCGACTTCGTCGAACGCCTCTTCCAGCTGGGCGTACATGTCGGTGGACAGCGCGTTCATCGCCTTCATGTGCTCGATCTTGACGACCGCTACATGGCCCTTTTTCTCAACTACTACATCGGTCATTGGTAAAGACTTCCTTTCCAAAATACTGACAAATGTCATTTGGGGGGATACCCCTATGCAAAATCAAGCCGCAGCTTGATTTTGGGTCAAATCCGAACGTTTTGTATGCAGGGGGCGTTACGCCCCCTGCGAAATATCGTTTACTTGCAGAGCTCGTCGCGCTCGACGATCAGGGCTTCGCCCATGCCGCCGCCGATGCACATGGTAGCCAGGCCGATGGTCAGGTCGCGCTTGATCATTTCGTAGATCAGCGTGGTGGTGATACGGCAGCCGGCCGCGCCGATCGGGTGGCCCAGCGCAATCGCGCCGCCGTTGACGTTGACCTTCTCCATGTCGAAGCCCAGCTCGCGGTTGACAGCAGCAGCCTGCGCAGCGAACGCCTCGTTGGACTCGACCAGATCAAGGTCAGCAACGGTCAGGCCGGCACGCTTAAGCGCCTGGCGGGTGGACTCGATCGGGCCGATGCCCATGATGGACGGATCGCAGCCGACAGAGCCGAACGCGCGGATCTTCGCCAGCGGCTTGAGGCCGTGCGCCTTAACGAAATCCTCGGAAGCGATGATCATCGCAGCGCCTGCGTCGTTGATGCCGGAAGCGTTGCCTGCGGTGACCGTGCCGTCCTTCTTGAACGCCGGGCGGAGCTTTGCCAGACCCTCGAGGGTGGTCTGCGGGCGGCAGTGCTCGTCGGTGTCAAAAATAACGGTTTCCTTCTTCTTCTTGACCTCGATCGGGACGATCTCGTCCTTGAAGCGGCCGGAGGAGATCGCCTTGGCAGCCTTCATCTGGGACTCGTAGCCGATCTGATCCTGCATCTCGCGGGTGATGCCGTACTTCTCGGCAACGTTTTCCGCGGTGATGCCCATGTGGTACTGGTTGAACACATCGAATACGCCGTCATAAACCATCATATCGACGAACTTGACGTCGTTCATGCGGGCGCCCCAGCGCATATTGCGGGAGATATACGGCGCACCGGACATGGACTCGCAGCCGCCGACCAGCATCATCTGGTCCTCGCCCGAGCGGATGATCTGGGAACCCAGGGAGATCGCGCGCATGGAGGACGCGCAAACCTTGTTCAGCGTCATAGCGGGGGTCTCGAGCGGCATACCGATGCCGAGCGATACCTGACGGGCCACGTTCTGGCCTACGCCGCCCTGCAGCACCTGACCGAACAGGCACTCGTCGATGGCAGCCTTGTCTACGCCGGCGCGCTCTACAGCAGCGTTGGCAGCGGCGATACCGAGCTGGGCCGCGGGTACGTCACGGAGGGTGCCGCCGTAGGTACCGATAGCAGTACGGGCAGCGGAACAGATGTAAACGTTCATTTGCTGTTTCTCCTTTTCTTCTCTTGCACCGGCCGGGCCGGCACAGTGTGGTACTTCTCTTTCGAGTTCGTTAATATTTTATCAAATGTGCGGGAAAATGCAAGGGGTTTTCGCAAAGTTTGTTAAAGACTTAACGATATGCCCAAAACTTGCACAACACACACAACTAATAAAACCGAGATTAATCGTTCGCGAGGCCCATCAGCTCATCGCGGAAGATGCGGGCGTCCATCAGCTTGATGGTGCCGTCCGGCTGGTATGCGATCTTGGGCTCGAACTCCATCTGGTCGAGGACCTGGGTCTGGAGGTCGATGCCCGGCGCGATCTCAATCAGGGTAACGCCTTCCGGACGCAGCTCGAATACCGCGCGCTCGGTGATGTACAGAACCGGCTGGTGTACTTCGTTTGCGTAGTCGCCCGAGAAGGTGATGTGCTCGACCTGATTGACGAACTTCTTCTTTGCGCCTTCCTGCGTGATGACCAGCTTGCCGTCCTCGCAGGCGGTCTTGAGGCCCTTCGCGGTGAAGGTGCCGCAGTAAACGACCTTCTTGGCGTTCTGCGTGATGTCGATGAATCCGCCCGCGCCTGCCAGACGGGTGCCGAACTTGGAAACGTTCAGGTCGCCGTTCGGCGCGGTCTCAGCAAGACCGAGGAACGCGACGTCCAGACCGCCGCCCTGATAGAAGTCGAACTGTACGTTGTGCGGGATGATGCACATGGCGTTCGCCGCAGCGCCGAACTGGGTGCCGCCGTAGGGGACGCCTGCGATCGAGCCGGCCTCAACGGTCAGGGTCATCTTGTCCGAGATGCCTTCCTCTGCCGCGACGTTGGCGATCTTCTCCGGTGCGCCGGTGCCGAGGTTGACGATCGCGTCCGGCGGCAGCTCCATTGCAGCGCGGCGGGCGATGATCTTCTTGGCGTCCATCGGGATGGGCGGGATCGCGTCTACCGGGATGCGGAATTCGCCGGTCAGCGCGCCGTCGTACGGCATGCCGAGGCACTGCATGTTCTCTTCGTCCGAGCCGACAACGACCGAGTCAACATAGATGCCCGGGATCGCGACCAGCTTCGGGTCGAGCGAGCCGCCCTGTACGATCTTCTCGACCTGTACGATGACCTTGCCGCCCGAGTTCTTGCACGCCTGCGCCATCGCGGTGACGTCCAGCGGGCCGATCTCTCTATGTACGGTGCAGTTGCCGTATTCGTCGCAGTAGGAAGCGCGCAGGAATACGACGTTGATCGGGAAGCCCTTGTAGAGCAGGCGCTCCTGACCCTCGATGTTGACGATCTTGACCAGATCTTCCTTGGTCACGTCGTTGAGCTTGCCGCCGCCGTTGCGCGGGTCGGCAAAGGTCTTCAGGCCGACGTGGGTAATCGTGCCGATGTTGTGCGCCGCGATATCGCGGTACATATGCGAAATAACGCCCTGCGGCAGGTTGTATGCTTCGATCTTATTGTTCAGCGCGAGCTCGCCCAGACGGGGCGCGCGATCCCAGTGGCCGCCGATGACGCGCTTGACCATGCCCTCATGGCCGTAGTGGTCGCCGCCGGTGCCGTCGCGGTGGCCCTGGCCTGCTGCGAAGAACAGGGTCAGGTCCTTCGGGTGGCCGGTCTCCAGGAAGCGCTTCTCGAGCGCCTTGGACAGGGTCTCCGGGCAGGCGCAGCTTACAAAGCCGCCGGTGGCGATGGTATCGCCGTCCTGTACTTTGAGGGCAGCTTCCTCCGCGGAGCTAATGCTAACTTTCTTCATCTTTATCATCCTCCTCTATAAAAATGCAACCTTGTTTGCAAGAGGTCACGTTTGCGACGCGATCTGTTCGATCTCACGGATGGCGGCCGGGATCTCGTCCGCCGCGGTAATGATCACACGGTGGGCGGCATCGATCTCCTCGTACAGGTACGGGCAGCCGGTGCAGCCGCGGATGATGAGCAGCACGTCATAGTGGGCGCCGTCCTCGGGATAAGCGAAGGATGCGGCGCCGGAGAGGGAGGAGCGCACGGTGTTGTAGGCCTCGCCGCGGTCATAGCGCGGGTTACAGCCGCCGCAGAATTTCACGGTGCAGCGCAGCATGGCGCGTTTTTCCCCCTTCTTTTTATAGAAATTGCGAACATAGGCACTCACGGGCATACCATGAGTGCCTATGATTTGCTCAGAGATTACTGGATGCGAGCAATCTTCTTAGCCAGTTCCTTTTTCATTTCGAGGTTGGACTGACGGGCAATCATGATGCGCTGTGCCTGCGGCGAGCCTGCGCCATGCATGGACTCCGGCAGATAGCCAACAGCAGCGGTGCCCATAGTCATGTTCTCGATCAGGCGGAGGACACGCATGCGGTCCTCGGTCGGGACAGAGGCTACACCCTTGAGGTACTTCTCGATGTACGGCTTGAGGGCCGGGTTGCGGTAGTCCGCCTCAGAGGGCTGGGTTACCATCAGGCCGCCCGCGAGGTCCTGCGCGAGGCGCGCGATCTCGTACGGGAAGCGGGTGACGTTCTGCTTGCAGACGTTCGCCAGCAGCAGGTCGATCAGGTAGTTGCCCGCCTTGGTCTTGGTGCCCTGGCTGGAGCACGCGATGCCGCAGCAGTACAGGGTCTCGTTCAGGTGGGTCATCTCGATGATCTTGTCCTTGACGTGGGACGCCTTGGAGGAGCCCGCCATATCGCCGGCCAGTGCGGTCGCGCCGATCAGCACGTCGCCCACGCCGACCTTGCAGCCGCCGTAGGACTGGCGGTGGTAGCCTGCGAAGCGCTCAACGATCATGCCCGCGAACTTGACCTCGCCGTTGAGGAAGATGCGGTCATTCGGAACAAATACATGGTCGAAGATGACCAGAACTTCGTGGCCGCCGTATACCTTGTTGCCGACGTCGATGTCGTTGTACTCCTCGAGCTTGCGGGTGTCGCAGGACTGACGGCCGTAGATCAGGGTGATGCCCTCGGAATCGGTCGGGACTGCGAAGGAGATCGCGTAGTCCTCGTCGCCCTCACGCATGGAGATGGTCGGCATGACCAGAACTTCGTGCGAGTTGACGAAACCGGTCTGGTGCGCCTTTGCGCCGGTGACGTAAACGCCGTCCGGGGTGCGCTCTACAACGTGCAGGAACAGGTCGGGATCGGCCTGCTTGGAGGGGGCCAGCGAACGGTCGCCCTTGACGTCGGTCATTGCGCCGTCGACTGCGAGGTCCTCTTCCTGTACGCGGGTCAGGAACTTGACGAAGTTCTCGTGGTAGTGGGTGCCGCAGGCCTCGTCGATCTCATAAGTAGAGGAGAAAACCGCGTTCATGGCGTCCATGCCAACGCAGCGCTGGAAGCAGGCTGCGGTCTTCTGGCCGAGCAGACGCTGCATCTTGACCTTCTTGATCAGGTCGTCGGTCGACTGGTGCATGTGGGTGAAGCGGTTGATCTTCTTGCCGGTGATGTGGCTGGTCGCAGTCATCAGATCCTCGTACTGGGGATCCTCGGCCAGCTCATAGGTAGCGGCGAAGGAGTTGAGCGAGGGGCGAATGACCGGGTTGTCCACCGGGTTCTCCACCTTTTCGCCGAACATATACAGGTTGAGCTTCAGCTTGCGCAGGGACTCAATGTACTGGTCTTTGGTCATCATAGCGATCAAGTATCCTTTCTCATTTCAAACTGGCGGGGCAAGGCCCCTTTAAGAAAAAACAGGGCGGGAACGCGGGGGTCCCCGCCCTGTTCAGGCGAAACGCTTACTGGATTAGAAGCACTCGCGGTATACGCGCTCGCTCAGCTCATTGCTCCACGGACGGTAGGAGTTGGTGATCAGGCGCTGCTGGTTTGCTTCAACCGAGATCGGGAAGCTCTTGATGTCTTCTTCCTTGAAGCCATACTCATGCAGCGGCTTGAGCGGCAGAACCTTCTCGAGGGTGACGTTCAGGGTGCGCAGAGCGTCGTCCTTGGTGCAGCCCAGGCAGCGGGCAACGATTTCCTTGAACTTGCCCAGCTCGCCGTTCGGCTCGTACTCGTCGTACAGCTCGAGGATCTTGCCGAACAGAGCGTAGTTGGACTCGCCGTGCGGTACATGGTAGGTGCCGCCGAGCGGGAAGGACATGCCGTGAACGGTAGCGCAGCCGGCCTTCAGGAACGCAATGCCTGCGAACAGGGAAGCGGTTACGAACTCGCCGAGGTAATCGATGCGGGCGTCCGGGCCTTCGAGCGCGATGCGGCGGAAGCCTTCGAGGATCATCTCCATAGCCTTGACCGAGTACATCTCAGAGGTAACGGTCTTGCGGTGCGGGGACAGGAAGGACTCGGTCGCGTGGATGAGCGCGTCGATCGCGGAAGCCGCAAACGGCTTGTACGGCAGGGTCTTGAGCAGGTCCGGAACGAGGCAGACCTTGTTCGGGATGATGTCGTCGGAAACCAGGCCGAGCTTGGTCTCGCCGCCGGTCAGCTTGCCGTCCTTCTCGTCCTTAACG
>USLE01000016.1 GCA_900555465.1 uncultured Butyricicoccus sp. | reverse complement strand
GCCGGACACCCCGCCGCCGGACGATCCGGAGGCATAAAACGCGGCAGGACCGTGTAAACTAACAAACGAATACCGTTCAGCGCCGCACAAGGCCGCACACATCGGGGCGTTAGCGGTGCCCTGCACCCGCAATCCGCTGCAGCGGGGATGATGCGGGCAAGGAGGGACGCACGCGCGGCGAGGCAGCCGCCAACAGGGCGATGAGAGACCGGTACTGCGCAACGGAGGACTGTGAACCATGTCAGGCGGGGAACCGAGCAGCATTAAGCAGAAACCATCGTGTGCCGCAGAGCTGCCGATTTTGAGCCCAAACCGCGGAAAGGCAGCCGGGCGTGCGCTTTCGAATTGACCGCGTGCGGTCTTGTGGGGCGCTGAACGGAAATTCGATTGAAACCACGCTTTCAATCGAAGCGATGTACCGAGCCTGCGGCTCGGATACATCGAAACGGGACAAAAGTTCCGATAAACGAAACTTTTGCTCCGACTGGTATAAAAAGTCCGGCAGAGCTGGACTTTTTATGAAAATTACGGCGTTGCCGCGATTTTCTATTGAAATGGCGCGCATGGCGCGCAGAAGAGACGCTTGGAGGCGGGCTTGCGCCCGCCTCTTTGTGGTGTGAGCAGGGTTTTGCCCGCAGGGGCGGAATTTTTCGGGAAAGGGGCTATACGCAGCTGTGTATCAGGCATTATACCGCAAATGGCGGCCGCAGACGTTCGCGGACGTGATCGGCCAGCAGCATATCACGGATACGCTGCGCGCGCAGCTCCAGTCCGGGCGGCTGAGCCATGCCTACCTGTTCACCGGCACGCGCGGCACGGGCAAGACCACCTGCGCCAAGATCCTCGCGCGCGCGGTCAACTGCGAGCACCCGGTGAACGGCGACCCGTGCAACGAGTGCGCGGCCTGCCGCGGCATCCTGGATGGCTCGGTGCTCGACGTGACCGAGATCGACGCGGCCTCGAACAACGGCGTGGACAACATCCGCGACCTGCGCGACGAGACGCGCTACACCCCTGCGCAGGTCAAAAAGCGCGTGTTCATCATTGACGAGGTGCACATGCTCTCGATCGGCGCGTTCAACGCGCTGCTCAAGACGCTCGAGGAGCCGCCCGAGCATGTGCTGTTCATTCTGGCGACCACCGAGCTGCACAAGGTGCCCGCGACCATCCTGTCGCGCTGCCAGCGGTTCGATTTCCGGCGCATCGGCGCGGAGGACATTGCGCGCCGCCTGCTCGACGTCGCAGCGGGTGAGGGCATCCAGCTGACCGAAGGCGCGGCGCGGCTGATCGCGCGTCTGGCCGACGGCGCGATGCGCGACGCGCTCTCCATGCTCGACCGTGCAGCAGCTGCCGGTGCGGTGGACGAGCAGACGGTTACCGCGGCGCTCGGCGTGCTCGGGCAGGACGACGGCGTGCGGCTGGCCGAGGCGCTCAAGGCGGGCGACCTCGCCGCGGCGGTCGGCCTGCTGGACGAATACTACAATGCGGGGCGCGACCTCGCCTCGGTCTACGACCAGATGCTCGGCCTGATCCGCGACGCGCTGCTGGTCAAAACGAGCAAAACCGACGTTTCCGGGCTGATTTCGCCGGCGTACAGTGTAAAAACATTGCAGAAACTGTGCGACGGACTGGCTGCTTCCACGCTGATCGCGTGGAGCCGTGTGATCGGCGACGCGCTCGACCGGATGCGCAGCGCGGCGAACCGCCGCGTGGAAGCCGAGCTTTGCGCGGTGCGGCTGTGCAGCCTGGGCGCGGAAAACTATGATACCTTAGGCGGGCGCGTGGAAGCGCTCGAGGAAAAGCTGAAAAACGGCGTGCCGGTGCAGGTCGTGCAGGGCACAGCGGCGCCCGCGCGCGGCACGGACGCACCGCCCCCGCCGGGGGATGAGGACGCGCCCCCGCCGCCGGACGACAGCGATGCGCCGCCCTGGCTGGGCGAGGAGCAGGGGCAGGCTGCCCCTGCCGCCCCGGCAAAGCAGGAACCGGCGGACACGGCTTCCGCGCTGGCGGACTGGCCGCACTGGGCCAAGCTGCTCGAAGCGCTGACCGGCAAGATCAACACCGGCGCGCACACCAATCTCAAGCTGTCCGCGAAGGGCGTGCTCGAGGACGGCGCGCTCGTTATCCTGTGCGAGGACGGGATCACCGCCATGCTCGCCAAGGCGGAGCCGACCATGAAGGTCATCCGTGAGCAGGCGGCGGCGCTTGCCGGCGCGCCGATCAAGATCAAGGTGCGCGAGGCGGGCGATGAGCCGGTACAGAAGAAGAATACCGCGGTGGATGAGCTCATCGGCCGCGCAAAAGCATTTGACATCCAAGTGAAAGAACTGTAAGGAGGACATATCCATATGGCAAAGGGAAAGGGCTTTGGCGGCGGCTTCGGCGGCGGCATGAACATGCAGGCGATGATGAAGCAGGCGCAGAAGATGCAGGAGAGCATGCTCAAGGCGCAGGAGGAGATCGCCCAGATGGAGACGACCGGCACCGCGGGCGGCGGCATGGTGACTGCGACCGTGACCGGCACGTCCACGCTCAAGAGCATTGAGATCAAGCCGGACGTCGTCGATCCGGACGACATCGACATGCTGCAGGATCTGGTCGTTGCGGCGGTGAATGAGGCGCTCAAGGCGGCGGGCGAGAAGTCGCAGAGCCAGATGTCTGCCATCACCGGCGGCATGGGCGGACTGGGCGGCGGCCTGTTCTGATGGACTTTTTCGCCCCACCGGTCGAGCGGCTGATCGAGGAATTTGCCAAGCTGCCCGGCATCGGGCAGAAAACCGCGCAGCGGCTGGCGTTTTATGTGCTCGACCTGCCCAAGGAGGACGCAGAGCGCTTTGCGGACGCGATTCGCGACGCGAAGGCACATACCTTCACCTGCAAGCGCTGCCAGAACCTGACGGACAGCGAGACCTGCCCGATCTGCGCAGACAAAACGCGCGACCAGAAGACCATCTGTGTGGTCGCTGAGCCGCGCGACGTGGTCGCGTTTGAACGCACCAAGGAATACAAGGGCCTGTACCATGTGCTGCACGGCACGTTGTCCCCGATGGGCCATGTCGGCCCGGACGATATCCGCATCCGCGAGCTGGTGCAGCGTGTCGCGGACGAGGACACCGAGGAGGTCATCCTCGCCACCAACCCGGACACCGAGGGCGAGGCGACCGCGATGTATATTTCGCGGCTGTTGCAGCCGTTTGGGATCAAGATCACCCGTCTGGCTTACGGCATCCCGGTCGGCGGGCATCTGGAATTTGTGGACGAGGTGACGCTCACCCGCGCGCTCGAGGGCCGGCAGGAGCTTTGAGCCCTGGCTGATCCTGGGGAAGTGCTGCCATCCAGTAGGGGCGCGAGAAGGTGAGTTAGTGCGCAATTCGTAGGGTGCGAGAAGGTGAATTGCCGCGCAGCGGCAAGAGAGGCTGGCCAGCGCCACGACTCGGCGCGCCAAACGCTGCATCTATATTCCGTAGGGGCGCGCAGTGCGCGCCCGTATACCCCCAGAGCAGGGCGCAGCGGCTCGCGCCCCTACGGGGACAAACCACTCGATTCCTGCCTGCGCGCCATGCGCACAAAAAACAGGAACGGCCGGACTTTCGTCCGGCCGCTCCCGCAATAAAAGGTAGGATAGAGAGTAGAAAGCAAGAACATGTGGGGGGATCTTACGCTTTCCACGTTTATTATAATAAATTGGAATTGTGAACATTCTGTGTACATTTCGGAACAAATTTGAGTTTTCATCTGATCGGAGGAATACGGCCAGTGGCAGACCTGAAAAAAGAAATTGAAAACCGGCGCACGTTTGCGATCATTTCGCACCCTGACGCCGGTAAAACCACCATCACTGAGAAGTTTTTGCTCTACGGCGGCGCGATTCAGGAGGCCGGCATGGTCAAGGGCAAGAAAAACAGCCGCCATGCGGTTTCCGACTGGATGGAGATCGAGAAGCAGCGCGGTATTTCGGTCACGTCCTCGGTGCTGCAGTTCCGGTACGAGGGCAAGTGCATCAACATTCTGGACACCCCGGGCCACCAGGACTTTTCCGAGGATACCTACCGCACGCTGATGGCGGCAGACTCGGCGGTCATGGTCATCGACGCCTCCAAGGGCGTCGAGGCGCAGACGCGCAAGCTGTTCAAGGTATGCGCGATGCGCGGCGTACCGATCTTCACCTTCATCAACAAGATGGACCGCGAGGCGCGCGACCCCTACGAGCTGCTCGAGGAGATCGAGAACGAGCTGGGCATCGGCACGTTTGCGGTCAACTGGCCGATCGGCTCGGGCAAGCGCTTCAAGGGCGTGTACGACCGCATGGACGACGAGGTCATCGCGTTCGAGGGCGCGGACTTCCGCCACGAGGTCAAGGCGCAGCGCCTGTCCATTGACGACCCCATCCTCGAGGGTCTGCTGCCCGAGGACCAGTACCAGACCCTGATCGACGACGTGGAGCTGCTTTCGGGCGCGGGCGACGAGTTCGACCTCAAAGCTGTGCATGAGGGCCGCCTGTCGCCGGTGTTTTTCGGCTCGGCGCTCACCAACTTTGGCGTAGAGCCCTTCCTCAAGAAGTTTTTGCAGATGACCCCGCCGCCGACTGCGCGCACGGCGGATATCGGCGTGATCGACCCGTTTGACGACCATTTCTCTGCGTTCGTGTTCAAGATTCAGGCGAACATGAACAAGGCGCACCGCGACCGCATCGCGTTCATGCGCATCTGCTCGGGCAAGTTTGTGCGCGGCGAAGAGGTGCTGCACATGCGCACGGGCAAAAAGATGGTGCTCGCCGCGCCGCAGCAGCTGATGGCGCAGGACCGCTCGATCGTGGACGAGGCCTATGCGGGCGACATCATCGGTATTTTTGACCCGGGCGTGTTTGCGATCGGCGACACGGTGTGCGACCCCAAGCACAAGTGCGTGTTCTCGGGCATCCCGACCTTCGCGCCCGAGCTGTTCGCGACCGTGCGGCAGAAGGACACCCTGAAGCGCAAGCAGTTCGTCAAGGGCGTGGAGCAGATCGCGCAGGAGGGTGCGATCCAGATCTTCCGCGAGCCGGGCGCAGGCATGGAGTCGGTCATCGTGGGCGTGGTCGGCGTGCTGCAGTTCGAGGTGCTGGAGTACCGCCTGAAAAACGAGTATAACGTCGAGATCATCCGCGAGAACCTGCCCTATGAGCACATCCGCTGGGTGGAGAACGATGAAGAGGACTTTGACGTCAAGAAGCTCCAGCTGACGAGCGACACCAAGATCGTCGAGGACCTCAAGGGCAACACGCTGCTGCTGTTCTCCTCGCCGTGGAACATCACCTATGCGCTCGATCACAACGAGGGCCTCAAGCTGGCGGAGTTTTCGGAAAACGCATAAAAAAATAATCTCGATTGGAAGGCACGCCTTCCAATCGAAAGGGACACACCGCGGCTATGCCGCGAATGTGTCCCGGACTTCAGAAAGTTCCGCCAAAGCGAAACTTTCTTTCGTACTTGTATCAAAACCCACGCGCATGTCGCGGGTTTTGATGAGAACGGCTGTATAGCAGCCGTTTTCTATTGAATACGCACCTGCGGTGCGAGTGCAGGCATATATTCATTTCAATCTGTATAAAAAGAAAAGAGCGGCCAAACGGCCGCTCTTTCTTTTGTCTCAAAACGTCAGCGGGTTCTCCTCGCGCTCGCGCACGGCCTTCATATACTGCCAGAGCAGCACGACCGGCACAAACTGGCACACGAGCTGGATGACTACACAGATTGCCAGCATGCCGGCGAGCAGCAGGAAGCTGGCGATGAACGCGCCGAGCAGCGGCGCGTACAGGCACCACCGGATGCGCCGCGCCGGGAAGGCATAGCCGCAGGAGATGACGCGCTCGTCCAGTCCCCAGTACATGTAATAGTCGCTGAGCAGGCTCGCCACGCTGCCCGCAAGCGAGAGCAGGGACAGGAAGTTGAGCAGCATCTGGTTTTCCGGGGCAAAGCGCGTGCAGACCAGCGCAAGCCCGATCAGCGCGACCGAGAACAGACGCGCGGGGAAGGCACGCGAGAACAGCACGCTTTCGTCCGAAAGACGGTACAGCACATAGGCGATCAGCCCGAAGCATGCGAGATTCAGCACATTGGCGACCAGCAGCAGGGGCATGAAATCCGACAGGGCGGTCAAGTTGAGCAGGGCGGAACCTGCGAGCGCGATCCAGAGCAGACGCAGATAGGGATAGATTTTCATAACAAATATTCCTCCAAGTATAGTATAGCATAGTCCGGCGCGGTATGGGAAATTTTTTTGCGGAAGGGGGTTGACATTTCTGTATCGCTGTATTATTATCATAGTACAAAGAAACAGAGAGGAGCGAGCCTATGCAATGGCAACTGCGGGGCGACCGGCCGATCTATCAGCAGCTCATGGAGCAGCTGACCGAGCAGATCGTAAGCGGCCAGCTCGGCGCGGGCGATAAGGTGCCGCCCGTGCGGGAGCTGGCGGCCGAGGCGGGGGTGAACCCCAATACAATGCAGCGCGCGCTGGCGGACCTTGAGCGCGAAGGTCTGATGTACACCAACCGCACCAGTGGACGATATGTCACGGAGGACAAAGAGATGATTGCAAAGATTCGGGAGCAGATTGCAAGCGACCGCATTTCGGAATTCCTGGCGGGCATGAGCCAGCTTGGCTTCACCGAGCAGGAGATCGTAACACTTTTGGAAAAACGCAGGAAGGAGGGCAGTGAGGATGGAACAGAGAAATGAACTGGTGGTATGCCAGGGGCTGACCAAGGTTTACGGCAGCGTCAAGGCGCTTGACAACCTGAACCTGACGCTCGAGCGTGGCCGGTTCATCGGCCTGCTGGGGCCGAACGGCTCGGGCAAGACGACCGCTATCAAGCTGCTCAACGGCCTGCTGCAGCCGACCAGCGGCACAGTGACCATCGACGGGCAGGCGCCCGGCATCCACACGCACAGCGTGGTCAGCTACCTGCCCGACCGCGCTTACCTCAACGACTGGATGAAGGTCTGCGACCTGATCGACTTTTTCGCGGACTTCTACGCGGATTTCGACAAGGTCAAGGCAAACGACATGCTGAAAACGCTGGATATCAGCCCGCTCAGCCGCCTCAAGACCCTGTCCAAGGGCACGAAGGAAAAGGTGCAGCTCATCCTGACCATGAGCCGCAAGGCGCAGCTGTTCCTGCTCGACGAGCCGATCGGCGGCGTGGACCCCGCGGCGCGCGACTACATCCTTAACACGATCCTGTCCAATTACAGCGAGGATGCGTCCGTACTGCTGTCCACCCACCTGATCGCGGATATCGAGCGTGTGCTCGATGAGGTGGTGTTCCTCAAAAACGGCGTGATGACCCTGCATGAGAGTGTGGACGCTATTCGCGAGGAGCACGGGAAATCGGTCGATATGCTGTTCAGGGAGGTGTTCGCATGCTGAAATTATTGAAATATGAGTGGAAGGCGTGTGCGCGCACCTGCCTGCCGATGTACGCGGCGGTGCTGCTGCTGGCGCTCGTCAACCGCCTGACTATGAAGGACCAGGTGCAGGAGCTGATGTACGGCATCCCCACCGCGCTGATGGGATTGCTGTACTTTGCTGTGATGGTAGCGGTGTTTGTTGTAACCACGGTCATCCTGATTCAGCGGTTTTACAAAAACCTGCTGGGCGACGAGGGCTACCTGATGTTCACCCTGCCGGTGACGGTCTCCCAGCACATCTGGGCCAAGACCATCATTGCGGTGGCCATGAGCATCATCAGTATTGCTGCGGCTGTGCTGAGCATCGGCATCATCGGTTCGGGCGCGCAGATGCTCGTCGGGCTCGGCGACGTGCTGGCAGGCATTGGGAAATCCTTTACCAGCGATCCCAATACGCTGTTCTACACTCTGGAGTCGATTATCTGGCTGCTGCTCCTGGCAGGCGCCGCCATGCTGTTCATCTATCTGTGCATGGCACTCGGCCATCTGGCGAAAAAGCACCGTGTGCTCATGTCGGTCGTATGGTACTTTGTGCTGTCGACCATTGCGCAGTTCCTGTTCATGTTCTTCATCATGGGCGTGGGCAACCTGCCGCTCGAGGGCTTTTGGATGGCGCTGAACGACTTCTTCCGCGGCGTAGGGGTGGCGGGTACCATCCATATCGGTATGATCACCCTGTGCCTTGGTACGGCGGTGGTGGGCGCAGTGTTTTTCCTCGCCACCCGGTATATCCTCAAAAACAAGCTCAATCTGGAATAAGACAACATCTGTTTTTCACCACGGGGGACGCGCTTTTCCGCGCGTCCCTTTCTGCACCCAAAATACAGGAAATCTTTATCAATTCTTAAACTTTTCATCAGCAAAATCAAAAGAAATACAAGGTAGAATGGAATCAGAAAGGGAGGAGAGGGACATGACAGCGACAGTGCAGCGACATGAGGGAACCGGCAGGGCGCGCGCCGCGCAGCGCTATACCGCGGCCGAGCTGACCGCGCTGTTCTTCGCCTTTTCGGCCGTCGGCTGGCTGTGGGAGGTCGCACTGCATCTGGTGCTCGAGGGCGAGCTGGTCAACCGCGGCACCATGCTCGGCCCGTGGCTGCCGATCTACGGCGCGGGCGGGGTGCTGGCGGTGCTGCTGCTCCGCCGCTTTGCGGACAGGCCGGTGCTGACATTTGCGCTGGGCACGGCGCTGTGCACCGCGGTCGAATACGGGACGGGCAAATATCTGCTCGCGGTATACGGGCAGCGCTGGTGGGATTACAGTATGTACCCGCTCAACATCGACGGGCTGGTCAGCCCGCTGACCTCACTGCTGTTCGGGCTGGGCTGCTGCGCGGCGGTCTACTGGGCAGGGCCCGCGCTCGCAGCGCGGTTCCGGCGGCTGACCCGGCGGCAGGCGCGCGTGCTGTGTGCCGCGCTGGCGGCGCTGTTCGTGCTGGATTTTCTCTGGTCGACCGCGCACCCGAACACGGGCGCAGGCGTGACCGCCCCGCCGGGCGGCATGATCGTGGTCGAGCCGAACGAGATCGCCCTGCTGACACATAATTTACCGTAATATGCTTGCGCGCGCCCCGCTTCTCTGTTATGATGAAGGCAGAGAAGGGGGGCGCGTTTTTATGAAATGCCAGCATTGCGGGATCAACTTTGACGACAGCGAGCGTGAGTGCCCGATCTGCGGCGCGCGCGCAGGCAGCCGCGGCCGTTTGGGGGAGGCGCAAAAGACGATACGTGCGCGCAGCGCAGAGCGCACGCAGGCAAAGACCGCCTCATATACGCCGGCAAAGCGCAAACCCAAAGCGCGCAAGGCCAGGGCGAGCGTCAAGCCCATCCGGGAGAACAAAAAGAGCGGCAAGGGGAAGATCGCAGCGATCGCTGCGGTTGTGGTGCTGATCATCAACTTCCTGCCGGCGCTGACCGACCTGTTCGACACGGTTTGGTACGAATTTTCCGACAGCATCAGCGCCTTTGAGGATCTGGATTCGGATTACAGCGGCAGCGAAGACGTGCTCTATGTGCCCGGCGAGCACTATACTTACGATGCGGATCATTACCAGTATGTCTATGCCGCGCTGCATGACCTGACCGGCGGCTATGCCGCGGGCGTGCTGTCCGACGGCTCGACGATTGAAATCTCGGGGGAAGAGGGCGAGATGGCGACTATACGCTCATCATGCAGGACGGTACGGGCGCCTATCTGGAAACGGGATATACCTGGTGCTCCTATAACTACCCGGAGGAGGAAGCCTACAACGAGGCTTACCCGCCCGACCAGTATGACTGCTTCACCCTGAGCCTTGACGTGTACGACTGCTCGTACGACAGCCCAGATGGCAGCATCCCGGAACGCTATGCGCTCGATGAATATGAGGAGCGCTGGTTCCTGCTGTACTATGCGCCGGAGACCGGCGAGGTTGTGCTGGAGGATCTGGACGGGAGCGGCCTGTTCGGTGCGGACGAATTTCTGACCCTTCAGCCGCTGGAAAACGGATAATAAAAAAGGAAGCCTCTTGGCTTCCTTTTTTTATTGCTTTCTATTGTTCTTTTGTGCCCTGCCGCAGATAGCGGAGCGTTTCCGCAACATTCTCCTGATGCAGCTCCGCCGCGCGGAAGTGCAGCAGATGGAAATTGATATTGAACAGCGAGCCGAGGCCGACCGCGCAGATGACTGTGCCGATGCCGACCTGCCCGCCAAGCAGAAAGCCGATGATGATCACGACGATTTCGACCAAGGCGCGGCACAGGCCGACCGAGCGGCCGGTCTTGCGCGCGAGCGCAACCATGAGCGCGTCGCGCGGGCCTGCGCCGAGCGCGCTTTTCATGTACATCCAGGTGCCCAGCGCGAGCAGCTCGAGCCCGATCAGCAGCATCACGATGCCCGGCAGCAGGCCGGTCATCAGCGGGATCCAGTCCAGCGCGAGCAGGGCGTCGATAAACACCGCGCACAGGATGATGTTGATGATCGTGCCGAAGCCGAAGCTCTCGCCGCAGAGCACTGCCGCGCCGATCGCGGCCGCGCCCACGATCATGGACGCGGTGCCGTAGGTGATGCCGAGGGACTGCGACATGCCCTGCTGCAATACGCTCCACGGTTCCAGACCGACGTTGGCCTGCAGCATCAGCGTGATGCCGACTGCGCTGACCACCATCCCGGCGACCAGCCAGAGCAGACGGCGGATGTAATCCCGGATCATGGTTCAGCCCTCCGCAGCGAATTCGCGCACCAGACGGGCGGCGGTCTCACAGTCCGCGCGGGCGATATCGTGGTGGCATACCATACGGTATTCGCCGCCCATGCAGCCGGTCACCTTGGCGCCGTGCTCGAGCATCCACGCCGGATAGCGCGCGGCTTTGTCCGCATCCCAGTCCGTGGTGAAGAACACCATGTCGATCTGGATGCGGTCGGCAAAGACGTGCACGCCGTCGATCTCGTCCAGCAGGGAGCCGAGGTATTTTGCGTTTTCGTGGTCCTCGCCCACGCGATCGGTCATATCGCGCAGCGCGATCAGGCCCGCCGCCGCGAGGAAACCGGCCTGCCGCATGCCGCCGCCCAAAATGCGGCGCGCGCGGCGCGCCCGCCAGATCAGGTCCTTCGGGCCGGCGAGGATCGAGCCGACCGGGGCGCACAGGCCCTTGGACAGGCAGCACATCACAGTGTCGCAGTACTGCGTCAGCTCGCGCACATCGGACACGCCCAGCGCCGCCGCGGCATTGAACAGGCGCGCGCCGTCCAGATGCACGGCAGCGCCCGCCTCATGCGCGGCCTCGTATACCGCGCGCATGTTGTCCAGCGACACGACTGCGCCCGAGGAATGTGCGTTTTCCATGACCACCAGCGTCGCGGGCGCGACCTGCAGGTCGCTGTCATCCGTCAGGCAGGCGCGGACGGATGCCGGGTCCATCGTGC
>USLE01000015.1 GCA_900555465.1 uncultured Butyricicoccus sp. | reverse complement strand
AAAAAGAACCGCTTCGGCGGTTCTTTTTTCTTGTCCTTTATTGCTGTTTGGCCGCATCCACCGGGCGGCGGAACACGCGCCACACGCATACGAGCGTCAGAACGGCGACAATGGCCTCGACCGTCGGGAAGGCGGCCCATACGCCCCCGATGCCTGCAAACGCCGTCAGCGCCAGCAGGACGGGCGGAATGGCGATCACGCCGCGCAGCAGCGAGATGGCAAAGCCCTGCGCCGACCGCCCGGATGCGCTGAAAAACGCCGCGGAGACGATATTGAGGCCCGCGCACCAGAAGCCCAGGAAGTAGATGCGCAGTCCGGTCACCGCGTAGCCCGCCAGCACGGGGTCGCCCGAGCTGTTGAACGCGGACGCGATCGGGGCCGCGAACACAAACACCACCGCGAACAGCACGGTCGCGATCGCCAGCGCGGTCACGACGCCGTAGCGGTACAGGCGGCGCAGCGAACCGGTCTCGCCCGTGCCGCTGCTGTGGCTGACCAGCGGCTGCATGCCGGTGGACAGGCCGGTGAAGATCGCCACCGCCACCAGCGCAAGGTTGGCCACAATGCCGTAGGCCGCAACGCCGGTATTGCCGGCCAGACGCAGCAGCACCTGATTGAATAGCAGCAGCACAACGCCCGAGGACAGCTCAGAGATCAGCGAGGGCAGGCCGGGCGTGCAGAGCGTGGGCAGCAGCCGCGGATGCAGGCGCGCGCGCAGCAGATGGAAGCCGCGCCCGGGCGCGCGCAGGTGGCCGGACAGGATGAGTATGCTGATGATCGGGGACACGCCGGTCGCAAGCGCTGCGCCGAACATGCCCATGCCCAGCGGGAAGATGAAAATGTAGTCCATCACAACGTTGGACAGGCTGCCGACCACCATGCCGCACATCGCGCGGCCCGGGCCGCCGTCGTTGCGGACAAAGGCCAGCAGCACGTTGTTCATAATAAAGAACGGGCCGAAGCACAGCAGCGTGCGCAGATACACGCTGGTCAGCGGGAAGGTCTCCGCGTCCGCGCCGAGCAGGTGGGAAAGCGGTCCGGCCGCGAACACGCCCAGCAGCAGGAACAGCAGCCCCATCACGAGCCCCAGCCCGACTGCATGGGTAAACGCGCGGTCGGCCTCCTCCTGCTGGTTCTGCGCGCGGCAGATGGTGAAGTGCGTGGCGCTGCCCACGCCGATCATCAGCCCGATGCCGTTCATCAGGTTGTAAAGCGGCAGCGCAATGTTGAGCGCCGCAAGGCCGGTCGCGCCCGTGCCGCGCGAGACGAAAAAGGTATCCGCAAGGATGTAGCAGGAGATACCAACCTGCCCGAGAATGTTCAGCGAGGCGTACTTGCCGAACGCCTGCCGGCTCACCGTCTGTTCCAATTTGACCAATCCTCCTCAAAAGAAAAGAGCGCCATGCTTTCCATCTTCAAAGGCCTGCGATGGAAAGTGTGACGCTCTGATTTTTATCCGGCGATAAAAACAGGGTTTATCTATTTACAGCGATGCCTAGTATAGCATGGCGCGGCGGTACTGTCAAGAGGGGCCATGCGAAAACGGGGCGGTCACTTGCCGCTGATATGCTCGTAAACGCCGTTGACCCCGTTCTCGATGATGCTTTCCAGCAGCGCGACGACCTCCTCCGCAGGGATATCCGGCATATCGCCATGCACCCATGCGGACAGGACGGAAATCACCCCCGGGACAATGAACGAAAAGGTCAGCCGCTTATGGCTTTCGCTGGCTGCGGGCATGCGGTGCGCCCAGCCGCGCCGGAACGCATCATACGTCAGCTTTTGCAGGCGGCGGACGAAATGCGGGTCGCCCTGCTCCCCCACCAGCGTGTAAAGCAGCCGGATCTCCCGCGGGGACTGCCTGACATGCTTGAGAAAATTGACGAGCGCGTTCAGCGTTTGCAGGGAAGGCGTCTGCACGAGCTGCTCCTCGATCCGCGCGATGATCTGCTCCTCGATCTCGCCCAGCAGCGCATGCACGCCCTGATAATGCAGGTAAAAGGTGCTCCGATTGATATCCGCCCGCGCGCAGAGGTCCGTGACCGTGATATCCGCAAGCGGCTTTTCCCCGGTCAGGTCGATGAGTGCTTCGCGCAGCGCAGCCCTGGTCTGCTGCACCCGGCGGTTTGTCTTTTGTTCTGCCATAAACCAGCCTCCTTGGCGAGGATATTTTATCAGGATATCCACCTAAAGTCAACACCGTGTTGTTTTCCGGCATAAGAAAAGGCGCCCGTTCGGGCGCCTTCCGGTCTTAGTTTAAGAAATCCTTGAGCTTTTTGGAGCGCGAGGGGTGGCGCAGCTTGCGCAGCGCCTTTGCCTCGATCTGGCGGATACGCTCGCGCGTGACGTTGAACTCCTTGCCGACCTCCTCGAGCGTGCGGGTGTGGCCGTCCTCGATGCCGAAGCGCAGGCGCAGCACCTTTTCCTCACGCGGGGTGAGCGTCTTGAGCACCTCGACCAGCTGCTCCTTGAGCAGCATGAACGAGGCTGCCTCGGCCGGTTCGGGCGCGTCGTCGTCCGGGATAAAGTCGCCGAGGTGGGAGTCCTCCTCCTCACCGATCGGGGTCTCGAGCGATACCGGCTCCTGCGCGATCTTGAGGATGTCGCGCACACGGTCGACCGGCATGTTCATCTCGCGGGCGATCTCCTCCGGGCTGGGATCGTGGCCCAGCTCCTGCAGCAGCTGGCGCGAGACGCGGATGACCTTGTTGATGGTCTCCACCATGTGCACCGGGATGCGGATGGTGCGCGCCTGATCCGCGATCGCACGGGTGATGGCCTGACGGATCCACCAGGTCGCATAGGTCGAGAACTTGAAGCCCTTGCTCGAATCGAACTTCTCGACCGCCTTGATCAGGCCGAGGTTGCCCTCCTGGATCAGGTCGAGGAACAGCATGCCGCGGCCGACATAGCGCTTGGCGATGGATACGACCAGACGCAGGTTGGCCTCTGCCAGGCGCTTTTTCGCCTTTTCACCGGTCTTGATATCCTGATCGAGCAGCGCGCGCTCCTCCGCCGGGATCGCGTCGCCCTCCGCCTCGATGCGGGCGGTCGCCTCGTTGCCCTTCTGCATCTGCTCGGCGAGCGTGATCTCCTCCTCCGGGGAGAGCAGGTCGACCTTGCCGATCTCCTTGAGGTACATGCGCACCGGGTCGTCGATCGCGAAGGTCTCGGCCATCGCAGAGGTGTCGATCAGCTCCTCTTCCGGGACCTCTTCCACATCCTCCGGCTCGAATACCTCGTCGTCGTCATCGCCGAGCGCCTTTTCCAGCACGCCGCCGGTCTCGATCTCGACGCCCATCGTCTCGAGGGTCTCATACAGCTTATCAATATCGTCGCTCTCCAGCTCGAGCTGGCCGAGCGCATCGGCAATTTCCTTGAGCGACAGACGCCCGTTCTTCTTGCCCAGCGCCAGCAGATCGCGCAGCACCTGCTGCTGGTCTACTGCCTGCTCGGGCGTGTTTGCCTTGTCCTTGGTCGTCATATCATTGTCCTCCCGCGTTTTGTTTTTTGATGCGTCCAAAGGTGAGCAGCGGGTCCTCGCCCGCTTCGGTGATCGTGCCATCCTTAACACGCTGCATCCGTATGGTATTTATGTATTCCTTCAGCTCCTGCCGGTGCTCGCCGGGCGGGATGCCCTGTTCGAGTATGGCGGAGAGCAGGCTCATTTCATTCGGCTCCAGCCAGCCCTCAAAGGATAAGATATCCACGATCTGGCCGTCCCTGTCGAGCGCAAGCACGCGCTCGTATATCTTACGCAGCACGGGCGCGGAAAACCACGCCGGCGGCAGGGTATTTTCCAGTTCCGCGATCAGCTTCTGGTCGGAAAACAGCAGCCGCAGCACGTTTTCCTCCGCCTTGGCGGATTTGACGTCCGTGTATGCAAGCGTCCGGTCCTTGGGCTGCGCCAGGCCGACCGGCGAGCGGATCTCGCGCCGCTCGGCAGCCTTTCGCCGCTTGCGGCGGATGGTCAGCTCGCGCCGCACCTCGTTATTCATCGCCTCCGCCGTCACGCCCGCCATTTTGGCCGCGCGGCCGGCGTAGACCTCGCGCTCGATGCTGCTGTCAATGCCCGCGAGCATGCGCGCCGCATCCCGCAGGAACAGCACGCGCGCCTCGTCGTCCTCGAGGTCGTATTTCGCGGCGATCTGCTCGATCCGGTAGGCGTTGTGGTCCTCGCTGCGCTCGATCAGATTCCGAAACGCATCCGCGCCCTTGGCTTTGATGAACTCGTCCGGGTCCTTGGCCCCGGGGATACGCAGCACCTTGACCTGCAGGTCGCACTTTTTCAAAATGTCGATCGCGCGCTGCGCCGCCGCCTGTCCCGCGCCGTCCGCGTCATAGGAGATGACGATCTGGCTGACGTGCCGCGCGATGATGCGCGCCTGCTCTTCGGTCAGCGAGGTGCCGAGCGAGGCGACCGCGCAGTCAAACCCCGCCTGATGCAGGGCGATAACATCCATATAGCCCTCGGCCAAAATAAAATAGCCGCTTTTTGTCGTCTTGGAAAGGTTGAGCGCAAACAGGTTGCGGCTCTTGTGGAAGATCGGCGTTTCGGGCGAATTCAAATACTTGGGCTTGGAGTCGTCCAGCACGCGCCCGCCGAACGCGATCACGTTGCCGCGCACGTCGATAATCGGGAACATCACGCGGTTCCGGAACCGGTCGTAGATACGCCCTTTCTCGCTGCGGCTGACAAGGCCGGCCTCAAGCAGTTCGTCGCGCGTGTAGCCCCTGGCGGTCATCGCGTCCATGAGCGCATGGAAGGAGTCCGGCGCATAGCCGAGGCCGAAGCGGTTCATCGTGCGGCGGTGCAGGCCGCGGCCGATGAAATACTGTTGCGCCGCGCGGTTTTCCGGCCTCCACAGCGTATCATAGTAAAACCGCGCCGCGTCCTTGCAGAGCGCGTACAGCCGCTCGCGGCGGCGCGCCGCCTGCCGGTCGGCCTCGCCCTGCTCGGGCACCTGCATGCCCGCGCGGTCGGCCAGATAGCGCACCGCGTCCGGGAATTCCAGCCCCTCGGCCTTCATCACAAAGGTGATCACGCCCCCGCCCGCGCCGCAGCCGAAGCAGTGAAAGATCTGCTTGTCCGGCGAGACCGAGAACGACGCCGTCTTCTCATTGTGGAAGGGGCACAGGCCGAAATAGTTTGCTCCGCTTTTTTTCAGCTGCACATATTGTGACACGATATCCACAATATCGTTCCGCGCGGACAGTTCGTCCAGAAATACGCGGTCAAACGGCATTTTGCCCACCTCCTTTGTAGGATAACCGGGTTTTCCGCCGGTAATACTGCCCGGCAGCAGCGCTTATCCTTCGATCTTGTTCCAGCTCTTGGGGATAAACAGTTTTTTATACACCGAGATCGAGTACCGGTCGGTCATGCAGGCGATGTAGTCGCACACCACGCGCTCGAGCGGCTCGCCGCGCGCCATGAGCACGAAGTAGTCGCCCGGCAGCTCGTCCGGATGATTAACGAAGTATTCATACAGGCTGCGCAGCATGTTCTTCGCGCGCTGCTCCTCGCTCTGCGCCTCGGTGCCGTGGTACACATGGTCAAACATGAACTGGCGCAGCTCCATCATATCGTCGTGCACCTGCTCGTCCATGCCGATCTCCTGATGGCGGTTTCCGTATTCGATCATGGCGGTCACCATCGTATCGATGCGCTTGCCGTGGCTGTCGCCCAGCCGGTCGCGCAGGTACTGCGGGATGTCGGCCGCCTTGATCAGGCCGCCGCGCACCGCGTCGTCGATGTCGTGGTTGATATAGGCGATGCGGTCGGCATAGTGGATGATACGCCCCTCGGGCGTGTCCGCTTTTTTGGCGCCCGTGTGGCACACGATGCCGTCGCGCACCTCGCGCGTCAGATTGAGATCCTCGAGGATGTCCACCATGCGCAGGCTCTGCTCGTTGTGGCGGAAGCCGAACGGACAGACCTCGGCGAGCGCGCGCTCGCCCGCGTGGCCGAAGGGCGTGTGCCCGAGGTCATGCCCGAGCGCGATCGCCTCGGTCAGGTCTTCGTTCAGCCGCAGGGCGCGCGCCACCGTGCGCGCGATCTGCGCGACCTCGAGCGTGTGCGTCAGGCGGGCGCGGTAGTGGTCGCCCTCGGGCGAGATGAACACCTGCGTCTTGTTGGAAAGCCGCCGGAACGCCTTGGAGTGAATGATGCGGTCGCGGTCGCGCTGGAAACAGGTGCGGTAGGGGCAGGGCGCCATCTCCCGCAGTCTGCCCGCCGAGCTGTCCGCAAACGTCGCCCAGGGGGCGAGCATTTCGCGCTCGCGTTTTTCCTGCTGCTCCCGGATTGTCATACCGGCATCCCTCCAGTCCGCGTCGAAAACCATTCAATTTATATATACCGCGTCGATCGCGCAAACCCTTTTTATTTTTTGAAAAAAATTTTGTGCCCTGCTATTTGATGCGGCGGCCCATGAACCGGGTCTCCATCACCTCGGCATAGACCTGCCCCGCTGTCGCTTCCGCAAGCGCCGCATTGAGTTTGTCCTCTGCCCCTGCGGGCAGGGTGACGGTCAGCGTCACGTCCGCGCCGTAGTCGGTCTCCTCGACCGAGCAGTCGTAGTCCGGCAGCAGGTGCAGGATGATCTCGTACAGGTTGTACGGGCAGGCGATCAGCGCGACCGTGTACAGGCTCATGCGCTGCACGCCCGCCGCCGCGACCGCGACCTGTGCGCCCTGCGTGTAGGCGCGAACCAGCCCGCCCGTGCCGAGCAGCACGCCGCCGAAGTAGCGCGTCACCACGCAGCACACGTCCACAAGGTTTTCGTGCCGCAGCACGTCCAGAATCGGCATGCCCGCCGTGCCCTGCGGCTCGCCGTCGTCCGAATAGCGCATGATGTTGCCCTCGCGCAGGATGTAGGCATAGCAGTGATGCGTCGCGTCCCAATAGGTGTCGCGCATCTCCTTGATCTTTGCCGTCGCCTGCTCGGGCGTCTCGACGTGCCACAGCCGCCCGGTGAACTTGGAGCGTTTCTCCTCGAATTTGTCCTCGCCGTAGTCGAGGAACGGCACAAAGTAGTCCGAAGCCAGTGCTCTGACCTCCCCTCCTGGTAATGGAGGATGTAGAATGTAGAATTGAGAATGCGTTCACCTGCCGCGCTGTCATTCTCCATTCTCCATCCTCAATTTTCAAACCGCTCTGCGGTTCCCGCATTCAGTTCTCTGTCAGATATTCCGCCACCCGGCCGTAGGTCTTGTCATCCACAATGGCCTCGACCAGCGTGCCCTCGGCGGCGTAGTCGGTCGATTCGATCTGCGCCTCGCGGTGCAGCATGTCGAGCACCGCGCCCGCGCTGTACGGGATGAGCAGTTTGACCTTGTGCTTGCCGCGGCCGAGCGCGCGCTCGATGGTTTTGAGCAGGTCGTCGATGCCCTCCCCGGTTTTCGCGGAGATGGCGACGCCCTCGTCCGGCCGGAAATACGGGATCGTGTCCGGATCGCACTTGTCCGCCTTGTTGTAGACCATGACGCGCGGGATATCCTGCGCGCCGAGCTGCGCCACGACCCGCTCCACGGTCTCGGCCTGGATGCGCCAGTCCTCGTCCGACACGTCCACCACATGCAGCAGCAGGTCGGCATAGGCCAGCTCCTCGAGCGTGGCCTTGAACGCCGATACCAGATGGTGCGGCAGCTTGCGGATAAAGCCGACTGTGTCGGAGAGCAAAATCTCCTGCGTGTCCGAGATGCGCTTTTTTCGGGTGGTCGGGTCGAGGGTGTCGAACAGGCGGTCGTTCGCCGGGATGTCCGCGCCGGTCAGCGTGTTGAGCAGCGTGGACTTGCCCGCGTTGGTATAGCCCACGATCGCGACCATCGGCAGCTCGGTCTTTTTGCGCTGGCGGCGCTGCACCGCGCGCACCTGCCGCACCTGCTCGAGATCCGTCTTGAGCTTGTCGATCCGCTTGCGGATATGGCGGCGGTCGGTCTCGAGCTGGGTCTCGCCCGGGCCGCGCGTGCCGATCGGGCTTTTGCCGCCGCCCGCGGTCTGGCGCACCAGATGCGTCCACATGCCGGCGAGCCGCGGCAGGATATACTGGTACTGCGCCAGCTCAACCTGCAATTTGCCCTCGCCCGTGCGGGCGCGCTGGGCGAAAATATCCAGAATAAGCGCCGAGCGGTCGAGCACCGTGCGGCCGATCAGCTCTTCCAGGTTCCTCGTCTGGGAGGGCGACAGCTCGTTGTCGAACAGGATGAGCGTGGCCTCATTTTCCTCCGCGAGCAGCTTGACCTCCTCGGCCTTGCCCTCGCCGATGAAGGTGCGCACCTCCGGCGCCGGGCGGCGCTGGAGCGTCATCGCGACCGCTTCCGCGCCCGCGGTCTCCGCGAGCGCGCGCAGCTCGTCCATCGTGCGCTCGTCCGCGTCCTGCTCGGCGGTAAAGCCCGGGCAGGACAGCCCGACCAGCACCGCGCGCTCGGCCTTGCTTTCGATTTGGTTTTCGGTCATGCGGTTCCCTCCTCCGTTTGCCGCAAAGAAACAAAAAGCCATCGAACACACGTTTCGATGGCTTTGTTGTTACTTGTCCAGATTGAAACGCTTCTTGAAGCGATCAACACGTCCGCCGGTGTCTACCAGCTTCTGCTTGCCCGTGAAGAAGGGGTGGCACTTGGAGCAAACGTCAACGACGATGTTCTCCTTGGTGGAGCCGGTCTCAATGACATTGCCGCAGGCACAGCGGATCGTGGTCTGCTTGTACTCGGGATGGATGCCCTGTTTCATGTTGTTTCACCTCTTTCCACGGGTAGTAAACTAATTATCTCTTACAGTCGTAAAATTATGATACCACACAAGGGGACAAAATGCAAGTATTATTTTTCATATACCAGCTTTTCTTCTGTCCAGCCCTCGAGCACCGGGATCATGGATGCGGCAAGACGCTTTGCGCCCGCGAGATCATGCAGCTTGTAGTTGCCGCACTCGATGCGGCTCGCGCCCGGGATTTCGCCCTCGTACGCGGCGATAAACGCCATGCTCTCCTGCACGAGCGTGATCGCGTCCGCGGGCTGCATGTCGCGCACCAGGAAGTAAAACCCGGTCTGGCAGCCCATCGGGCCGCAGTAAATAATGCTGTCGGCAAAGCGCGAGTTGCGCGCGTAGGTCGCAAACAGGTGCTCGAACGTATGTCCGGCCGCGGGCTCGATATAGGTCCCTGCGTTGGGATAGACCATGCGGATGTCATAAGTCGTCACATCCCCGTCGATGCGCGAGGTGTACATGCCGGGCTTGAGCTTGTCATGGTTGACCTCAAAGCTCGCGATACGTTTCATGCCTCAGCCTCCTCCTGGCCTGCGCCCAGATACTTCAGCTCGCTCTGGTACTCGCGCCAGAGCAGCAGGTACGAGATCAGGAAGGACGCGATCTCCGCGATCGGGAACGAATACCAGATCGCATTCAGGCCGACGAACCGGCCGAGCAGCCACGCCGCAGGCAGGATGATGACCAGCTGGCGGCAGACCGAAACGATCAGGCTGTTCAGGCCGCGCGCAGTGGCCTGGAACACCGTCGAGTTGATGATGCCGAATGCCGCGCCGACGAAAGACAGGCTGATGGTCTTGAGCGCGGGCACACCGGTATCCAGCATCTCCTGCATGGCTGCCGCGTCCGTGCGGTCGACAAACATCATCAGCATGGGCTCCGGGAACAGCTGGAACAGCACAAAGCCGAGCAGCATGATCGCAACCGCCGTGCCCAGCGCAATGCGGTATGCCCCGAACAGGCGCTTTTTATTGCGCGCGCCGTAGTTATAGCCCATGACCGGCAGCGCGCCCTGGTTGAGGCCGAACACCGGCATGAACACGAAAGTCTGCAATTTGAAATACACCGCCAGCACGTTGACCGCGGTCTGCGAGAAGCCGATCAGGATGCCGTTCATGCCCGCCGTCATCACCGAGGTGATGGACTGCATGACGATGCCCGGCAGGCCGACACGGTAGATATCCTTGACCGTCTGCAAACGCCACTTGAACTTGCGCATATTGAGCTTCAGCACCTTCTGATGCTTGAACACGCCCCACAGGCCGATCAGCATGCCGAAGATCTGGCCGATGACGGTCGCCAACGCCGCGCCCGCGACACCCATTTCCGGGAACGGGCCGATGCCGAAGATCATCAGCGGGTCAAGGATGATGTTGACGATCGCGCCGGTCAGGCCCTGCAGCATGGGGATGATCATGTTGCCGGTCGACTGCTGCACCTTTTCGCACATCATCGAGATCATAACGAAAATACTGAGGCCCACCGCGATATGCGAATACTGCACCGCCTGCACGGATACCTCTTCCGTCGCTCCGAACGCGCTCACAAACACGCCCGACAGCCCAAATCCCAGCACGAGGAACACAATGCCGCCGATGATCGAGAGCGCGATGCCGTGTTCCGCCGCGGAGTCAGCATGCAGCTGACGCTTCTCACCCAAGCGGCGCGAAATCAGCGAGTTAACGCCCACGCCCGTGCCCACGCCGATCGCCACGACCAGCGTCTGCAGCGGGAACACCAGCGACACCGCCGCCAGCGCGCTCTGCGAATACTGCGCCACAAAGATACTGTCCACGATGTTGTACAGCGCGTTGATGATCATGGACACCATCGCAGGCAGCGCCATCGAGAAGATCAGCGGGCCCATCCGCGCAGTGCCCATTTTGTTTTGTTCCACTTTTCTTCCCCCTAACGATAAGTAAGCCGCACCGGAACTCGTCCGGTGCAGCTGTCGATTTTATTACTATTATAGTATAAGCGATTATCCGCCTGATTGCAACCCTTTTCTTATATTTTTCCCCTTAATTCGTCAAAAGAGCGCTCAATAATTATGTCGCTCGACGCGCGCAGCTCGCCTTCTCCCGCGGCGTAGGCGGGTTCTATCATGCCGCACACGCGAAAGCCAGCACGGCGCGCGGTCGTGCAGGCATAGGGCGCGTCCTCGAACACCGTACACTCAGCGGGCTCGAGCCCCATGCGCGCCGCGGCCTGCAGATAGATATCCGGCTCGCGCTTGGAGATGCCCACGTCCTCGATTGTCAGCATGAATTCAAAATAATCCAGCATATCGCGGTCGCGCAGCGCCTTTTCCGCGTGGCGGCGGGCGGTCAGCGTGGCGATCGCCATTTTGACCCCGCGGCGGCGCAGCCCTTCGAGAAAATCCAGCACGCCCTCCTTGGGCTTTGCAATCGCCTCGTACCGCGCGCTGATCAATCGATCCATGCCGTCCATCAGGCTCTGTGCGTCCGGCAGCTCCGGATAGCGGTCGGCAAAATACTGCGCCACCTGCGGCTGGGAAAAGCCCTCGGTCACGGCGTAGTCCTGATCGGTGATGTGCACGCCGAACCGCTTGAGGTAGCCCTGCGTCAGCCGCTTCCACACCGGCATGGAATCGAGCAGCGTGCCGTCCATGTCGAAGATCGCGCCTTTGAATTCGTGCATTGTAGGTCGTCCTTTCCGGGAAAATGCTTATGTGCTGTGTTATTTGGTCTTGCGGTCGATGAACTGCTGCCGCATCTTGGAATACAGGATCTTCTGCTCGCTGTACAGCCCGTAATAGCCGCTGAGCATGTAAGCGACCGCGATCACGAGCGCAAACAGCGCCAGGCTCTGCTCGCCGAACAGCTCGTAGG
>USLE01000014.1 GCA_900555465.1 uncultured Butyricicoccus sp. | reverse complement strand
GGCCGCGAGGTGCTGCGCTACGCCCATCAGGTCGACAAGCTCACGCATGAGCTGCTGGACAACATCCAGCAGGGAGAAACCTTGCAGGGCCGCGTGCGCATGGCGATGGCGGACTCACTGTGCTCGGTGTTCTCCGGCGAGGGCTTCCGCCTGCTGCGGGAGCGGTATCCCGGCCTGTCGCTCAAGCTCCTCGCAGCCGGGACCGGGGACATGCTGCAGATGGTCAACCAAAACGAAGTGGATCTGATCGTGACGCTGGACAGCCATATCTACAATACAGAATACGTGATCTTCCGGGAGGAAAAGGTCGGCGTGCACTTTGTCGCGGGATGCAGCAGTCCGCTGGCGCAGCAAGCGGATATCCCGCTGCGCGAGCTGGTGCAGCATCCGTTCATCCTGACGGAACGGGGCATGAGCTACCGCCGTCTGATGGACGAAAAGCTCGCCGGGCTGTCGCTCGAGATCCAGCCCGTTCTGGAGATCGGCAGCACCGACTGCATCTGCGCACTGCTGGAGCAGAACCTCGGCATCTCCTTCCTGCCCGACTATGTGACCGAGCAGGCAGTCGCCGCAGGCCGGCTGGTGTACCTGCAAACCGAGCCATTCGAGGTCGGCGTTTGGAAGCAGCTGCTCTATCACCGCAACAAATGGATCTCCCCGCAGATGAAGGCGGTCATGCAGCACTGTGTGGAGCATATGTTTGCATCCAACCATGCGGGCGGCTGAGGCTGTCCGCATGCCGTTTTTCGCCCTTTTACAATTTTTTAATTTTTCTGAAAAAAAACGCTTGACGAACCGCTGTTTCCGTTGTATACTAATAAAGTCGCAAGGCAAGCGACACAAAAGATAGCCGAATTGTGTAATGGTAGCACGACAGACTCTGACTCTGTTTGTGAGGGTTCGAATCCTTCTTCGGCTGCCAACAAAAGCAGCTTTTTGTATGAAAAGCTGCTTTTTTCATAACTTTTTGCAGCCTTTTGAATTTCCAGATTTTTCATGTCTGTCAAATGTCTGTCAAACGGGTTTGGAAATGTGTTGTCAAGACGCTCAGACAGCATGTTCCTGCCCTAAAAGTTTTGACATCGTATCGGCCATTTCGCGCTTAGATTCCGCCAAAACATGACCATATGTGTCCGCTGTGACCACATAACTGTGATGCCCCTGCCTGCTGCGCCATTTTGTCCGCCGGATCCGCAGCGCCTTCGATAAAAAACGCCTATGTGATTGCTTTCCGATCACATAGGCGATTTTTTTACCTGCAAGCCAAGGAGGACTCTTTCGAGCCGACGGAAAGCCTCTGTTTTCGCACAAAAAAGGCATACGAAATTTGGACATTCCAACGATTGATTGCAGAAATATTATGTGATACTCTTTTATAAATTGATATCAATATTTAAAATAAGTATATTTTATGAGGGAGGGGCGATCTCATGGCTTATTCCATTCATGCCAATCCCTATATCCTGCGCTATGTGTCAAAGGACTACGCAGACAATACGCCGGAGGGAGATATCCGGATCGATTGCTCGCTTGGCGTCAATGCCGACCTGCTGGGCAACTGCATTTTCCAGCGCCTGCATGCGTTTGAGCAGAAAACGGATGTTCATCACGGGAATTATGCAGATATCAAGTTTTACCCGCATGGCGAGTCGCTCAAGGATGCGCTGGCAGAGTGGTATTGCAAAAACGGCGTCGGGCAGGGCTGGCTGACAGGAGATCATTTCATTTTGGGAAATGGCTCGTATGATATCCTGTGCAACCTCAACCTGTTATGCCTGACGCACGCGAAAAAGGTGCTGGGCCATGCGCCGCAATTCACCGCCTACATAGATCATGTCAACTGCAGCGGGTCGGTGTACGAGTGTTATTACCTCGACCGGACGCGCAACTATCAATTTGATGCAGCTGCTTATATCGCCCAGATGTCCGCAGCATACGACATGTTCATTGTCGAAAACCCCAACAACCCGACCGGACAGATCATCCCGCTGGAGGATCTCCGAAAAATCGCGCAGCGCGCACTGGAGCTGGACCGCGTGCTGGTCATTGATGAGGCGTATGCAGAGTATATGCCGTTCTCCAACACTGCCATCCATCTGGTCAGGGAGTTCCCGCAGGTCATTGTGACCCGGAGCTTCTCTAAAGGCTGGGGAATGGCCGGCGTGCGGCTTGGGTATGCCGCAGCTTCCACGGAAAGCGACCTGCTCCCCCAGCTGAAAAAGCTGGTGCTGCCCTTCAACAGCAACGGCATTGCGCGAGTGCTGGCACAAACCGCATTGCAGACCAGATTGGAAAACCCGGATGACCCATTCGGCATCCGGGCGGTCCGCGCCAGCAAGCGCGAGCTGTGCGAAGCGATCGCACAGTATAATTTACGATATTCCACCAACCTGCAGATCGCGCAGACCTTTGCCGACACGCCCATCATGATGCTGTATTACGATGGCCCTGCGGGCTTTCACCTGCAGCGGCACCTGATGCGCGTGGGTATCCTGACCGTGAGCTGCGAGACCTACGAAGGGCTGGACAGCCGGGCGGTGCGACTGATGCTGCCGGAGCGCAATTCCATGCCGCTGCTGCTCCAGCTGATGGAACAGGCTGTGCAATTGCTTCCGACGAATTGATTACACCGGCGGCATCAGAAACTTCTGACGCTCCTCCAGATAATACATGGCTTTTTTCTCGTCCCGCTCTGCGATTGCGTCGAACAGGGCGTGCGTGCTCTCCAGGCTGAGCAGGTGTTCCTCCTGCGTTGCGGCAGATCGCTTGCGGATCGCGGCAATATAGCCGGAATAAGTCTGCAGGATGGCCACTACGCGGTCGTATTGCGAGATGCGGTACATCGTCTGATAGAACTTGTCCACCTCGTCCAGCCCGTCGCTGATCATGCCGTTGCGGATGAATACGTCGATCCGGTCGAGGATCTTGGACAATGTATGGAGATCCTCCTCCGTGCCGACGCGGATCACGCGCTTGGTGATCACACCTTCCAGCGCCTGCCGGATGTCGTCGATCTCCTCGAGCAGGCTGTCCGGGATGTCGGCGACAAAGTACCCACGGTTGCGGATGTGCTCGACCAGCCGCTCCTCCCGCAGCTTTTGCAGCGCGCTTTTAACGTACAGGCGGCTGACGCCGTACTGTGTTGCCAGCGCGATCTCGCCCAGCCGATCCCCCGCGGAAAGATTGCCGTTCAGGATTTGCTTTTTCAGTTCATCATACAACGCTTGTGCATCCATGCGCATTCAACCCGCCTTTTATATCAAGATAGTAATATTATACCAATAAATAACTTTGATTTCAATTGATATCAAAAGCGCGCAGAGAAAACACAGCCCGCGATAATACCGATATTGCAAATGACAGGGTATCCGGGCTGCTCTGTCAAGCGAATATTGGTTTTTTGCGCTCCCGGGCCTGCGATATCCGAAAAAAACACCCGCAATACCTGCATCCAACAGCAAAAGCCTTTCCCATCGCCGCCGGGCGACAGGAAAGGCTTTGTTTTTTACTTGTCGGTGCTCACCGCAGGCTGTCCACCCACGCCTGCACTTCCCGTGCGGGTGTGACCAGCTCCGCGCCGCCGGTCGAATCGAACCGGATGGCCTTCTTGTGCGCAAACGCTGCGCCCGCGCAGGCCTGTTTCATATCCTTCAGCGTGTGCCCCGGCCAGCCGCCGTGCGTCTGGAACGGGATCACGGTCTTGCCGGTCCAATCGTGGGCCTCCAAAAAGGTCTTCACGGCCGGCGCCATCGTATACCACCAGGTCGGCGTCCCGACCGCGATGACGTCGTAATCCGCAAGGTCGACCGCAAGCGGCCGGATCTCCGGCTTATAGCCGCGCTCCACCTCACGCTGGCCCTGGTCGACGATATCCTGATAGGAACCGGTATAAGGCTGCACGGTCCGGATCTCCGCGATATCCGCGCCGGTCGCCTGCTGCATCTGCTCGGCGATCCGACGGGTATTGCCATTCGAGACCGAATAATACACAATCAGCATCCTGCTCATCGCGATCCTCCGTTCGTGCTTAACGGTACGACTGCTCATAGATGGCCGCGCACTCCTCGTCCGTCATCGGCACCGGGTCAGCACCGAACAGGCCGCCCATCGTGGCGCGAGCATTCTTCGCCAGCGTCATGCACTCGTCCTTGCGGATGCCGTAGTCGGACATCTTGAGGTCGGCCACGCCGCAGGCCTGCTGCAGTTCGACCAGCGCGTCTACAAAGTCCATCGGGTCCGTTGCGTCCGCCTTGCCCAGCGCCTGCGCCATGCGGACAAAGCGCTCGTCGCAGCAGTGTTTGTTGATAAAATGCGTATAATACTCCCTGGAGATCATGATGAGCCCCGCGCCGTGCGGCAGCTCCTGATGGTACGCGCTCATGGCGTGCTCCATCGCGTGCTCGCTGGTGCAGGCGCCGACAACCATCGAATAGCCGGACATCGTGTTCGCGAACGCGACATGCTCGCGGGCTTCCATATCGTTGCCGTCCCGGACTGCGCGCGCCAGATACTTGCCGATGTTCTCGATCGCCGCCAGCTGCACCATGTCGGCCATCGGGCTGGTCACTGCGGAGATGTAGCCCTCGGTCGAGTGGAACAGCGCGTCAAAGCCCTGATAAGCGGTGAACTTGGGCGGCACGGTGCGCATCAGCTCGGGATCGACGACCGCGAGGACCGGAAACAGGCTGTCCTGCCCGCCGCAGCCGATCTTTTCGTTGGTCTCCGGGTTAGTGACCACGCCCCACTGGTCCACCTCCGAGCCGGTGCCGGCGGTAGTGGTGATCGCGATGACCGGCAGGGTCGGGTTGACCAGCGGCTGCATTTTGCCGGTCGAGCCGGCTACATAGTCCCACAGGTCGCCGGGCTGCAGGGCGTACATCGCCATGACCTTGGCTGCGTCCATGACCGAGCCGCCGCCCAGCGCCACGACGAAGTCGCAGCCGTTGTCCTTGGCAAAGCGGCCGCCCTCTTCGACCACCGCCTTAAGCGGGTTCGCGCCAACCTTGTCAAACAGGACGGTCTCCACGCCTGCCATGTGCAGCTGCTCAAGCGTGCGGTCGAGCGCACCGTTTGCGCGGGTGGATTTGCCGTTCGAGATGACCACCATCGCCTTTTTGCCGGGCATTATCTGCTCATGCAGGTGGTTCAGCTGGCCCGCGCCGAACAGGACACGGGTCGGATCGTAAAACTGGTATGCCATTTGTATTTCCTCCTCATTGCTCTTTGCTGTATGTTGTTACTGCTTGACGAGATACCGCAGCCACACGCTGCCCCCGTCCCTGACCTCGGCGCTCTCCAGCTGGAAGCGCACCGCCCGCTCGTCGGCGAACCCGCCTCTGGCGGAGAACAGCGCCGGCGTTTGCGCAGAGCCGTCCGCAGACGCCGCGATCACCACGCTGATCTCATCGCACATCCCCGCCTGGATAAACGACCAGTTGAGGATGCCCCCGCCGCCCAGCATCAGCGTTTCAATGCCGAACAGGGTTTTTAATTTCTCGAGCGCCAGCGCATAGTCGAGCGACTCCCCGCCTGCAATGATATACGATATGCCCAGCCCGCGGAGAAAGGCCTTGTACGCATTGCCTGCCCTTTCGGTCAGGACTTCGATCACATGGGCGGTCGTGTCCTCATAGTGGAGCGTGGCGTCTTTCCAGCCCAGCTTGCCGGACGGGTCGACCGAAACATAATACATATCCGCTTTTTTGGCGATGTAGTCCCCCTCCGGCACCGGAGCCGCGTTTTCATCCAGCGCGGGCTTTTCGTAGAAGGTGAAGTTGTCGTCCGTGGTCACGCGGCCTGACAGCCAGCCCTGATGCTTGTAATACGGGTTTTTGCCAAAGGCGATGTTGTAAAACACCTCGCCCGCCTGCTCGCCCTCGGGCGTCTCCATATAGCTGCCCATGATCTTGCCGTCCAGCGAGGTCAGCATATGGCAGAAAACATATGGTCTGTTCATTTTGTCCCTCCTGTTCTTCGGGGCGCGGGCGGCGGGACAGGGGCGGCGGTTTCGTGCCCATCCGTTGCCTGTTCCAGCCGTTCCGGCTCCCGCTTTTCTCTTGCTGATCCTATGGTACATCTTGGAGTAAACTCAAAGTCAAGAGGGTAAAACAGATTTTTTTCAAAGACCAAAAAGCATGGGGTCGGATTTACAAATGCTGCATCACCGTGCGCCGCCGCTCACTCCTGCGCAAACACGCCGCTGACCGCGTCCCACAGCTCCCGGAAGATGTTGACGATGCGGTCGAGCGCGCTCTCCTCCTCCTGCTCCGCGGCTGCCTGCTGCATCGCCTCGGTCTCGTCCACCGATATCTCCTGCGTGCGCAGGATGAACTGCACGCTCGCGGGCGTGGGGTTCTGGTCCGAGGTAACCGACTGCAGCGCGGCGTCCGCGTCCAGATTGAGCATGTTGGTCTCCCCCTCCAGCTCGTTTTCCGCATCCTCCAAGGCGGAATGGATGCCGTCGTTCGCCTGCTTGAGCTTGTTCGAACTGCCTTCGTTTGCCGCCTTGCCAAGCACGTCGAGCAGCCCGTCCAGCGTTTTCTGCATGGCGGCATCCGACTGGTCGCGCACCGCGCGCAGATCGTCCGTCGCGGTCTGCAGCAGCTTGCTCGCAGCCGAGAGCGTATCCGTGAGCGAGACCATGAGTGTTTCGCCCTTGTCCAGCGCCGAGGTCGCGTCCTTTGTCATCTGGTCGAGCGTGGCGGACAGCGCTGGGATATCCGCAAGCAGGTCGTTGACCCGCTCGAGCGTCTGGTCGGCCAGCTCGGTCAGCCTCTGCCCGTCCGCCGCAGCATCGTCCGGCAGGGTCTCGTAGTCCTCGAGGATGTCCAGAATGTCCCCGAAATTTTCCGAAATACTCCCTGCGGTCTGCGTCAGCGAGCCCAGCCCGCTCGACTCATCGGTCATATTGCTGACAGCGTCCAGCAGGTCCGCCGTCTCGCTGATGACGTCATTCAGCGGCCCGACCAGCGCCTCCAGCCGGTCGGACAGGCCGGCATCCGGCGCGATCCAGTCGAGGATGCTGCCGACCAGCCCGGTGATCGCGTCCGCCTCGCCGCGCAGGTCGTCCAGCGCACCCTCCAGCAGGTCGCTCGCCATTGCCAGCCGGTCCAGATCATCGCCCAGCGCCTCGAAATCATCGGCGAGCCGGTGCAGATCGCGCCCGCCGTCCCCGCTCTCGTCGTGCAGGTCGTCCAGCATGCCCTGCAGGTCCTTCAGGTGGTCGTGCATCTGCCGGAGCAGGTCCTGATATTCTGTCACATCCGCCGCGGAATCCTCGAGCGTTGTCAGCATGCTGTTGACCGTCGCGTTGAGCGTGGTGAGCGTGGTCTTGGCCGAATTCAGCTCCGGGATGAGCGAATCCGAATTGCCTGCGAGCGCCTCCAGCGCTTGCAGCGCCGCATCGGTCTGCGGGTCGAGTTCGCCGCGGTCGGCGATCAGCTGCCGGCGCACGGTGTCGATGCCCGAAATGCCGTCCGACAGCGTGCCGAGGCCGCTCTGCATGGACTGTAAGGTATTCAGCATGCCGGACAGGCCTTCGTACAGGCTGTCGCCCGATTCGCCGAAGCGGTTCTTGACCTCCCGCAGGTCGGACAGAATATCGAGCGAGGACAGGGTCGCGGGCGCCATGAACAGCAGCAGCCCCATGTTTTCAAAATAGTCCGAGCCAATGCGCACGGTGAAGGTATTCTCCTCGCCGGGCAGGCCCATGAACACTACCAGCTTGTAGGTGCCCATCGACTGGATCTGCGCGCCGGGCGCCTCGATCGAAAGCGCCTTGCTCATATCAATGCCCGTGCCGCAGATCAGCATCATGTTGTTCTTGTAATATTCGCTCGCGGCCTCGTTGGGTGTGGCGTGAATATTGATCTCAACCAGCCCGCTCGCGCCCGCGCACTTTTCCGCTTCGACTGGCACGCCGTTGAGCTTGTAGGAGATGTCAAAATTCCACGGCAGCTGCACCGCGGTATCGCTTTCCGGGATGCACTCGTAGTAGAACCGGTGCATCCCCTCCCCCTCGAGCGCCCAGGAGACCGAACCGTCCTGCAGGGTGGGCTGGTCGTAGGTGGACATGTTATAGACCTCGGTATAATCGCCGTAGTCGGTGAATTCCGTGTGCCCGTTCAGGTTCACGCCCTTGACGATGCGCGTCGCTTCGGGGATGCCGTAGGGGTCGAGATTGATGTATACTGCTTCGTCGGTCTCGATCTCCGGCGGGGCGGCGACCGCCCCCTGCGGCAGGACGAGCGCCAGTACGAGCGCCGCAGCCGTGATCCGGCGCAGTTTATTTGGTTTCATGGTCGTTTTCCTCCTTATCCTTGCGCTCCGGCGCGCTGCTCCCGGCTTTGCGGAACAGCTGCTTCACTCTGCCGCAGAAGGCCTTGTGCCGCGCGCGGCGGTTTTCGCGGATCTGTGCGCGCAGCCGCAGGCGCTGCACATGCAGCTCGCTGAGCACGGGCAGCCTGAGCTTATTGCTGCGGATGCGGTTCATCTTGGCGTGCTTTTTCTCGGCATAATCCGGCTTGACGATCCATCTGTCGAAAATGATCAGGCACTCGGGCAGCAGGAACAGCACGAGGAGCATCGAGATCAGCGCGCCGCGTCCGATCAGCTGCCCCAGACTGGAGATTGCCTCGACTGAGGTCATAAAATACAGCCCGTAGGCCACGGTCATCAGGATCATGCCCGAGGTCAGGATGGATTCCGCGCTGACCGTGACCGCGCGGATCGCGGCCTCTTTTTTATCCCCCTGCGCGCGTGCGTCCAGATAGTTGCCGGTCAGCAGGATGGAGTAGTCGATCGTCGCGCCCAGCTGGATGCAGCTGACGATGATAAAGCCGAGGAACATGGTGCGCTGCCCGTAGATATACGGCATGGCGGTGTTGATGAACACCGCGCACTCGATCGGGATGAGCACGACCAGCGGCAGGAGCAGCGCCTTATAGGTGATCGCGACCACGAGCGCCACGCCGAGCAGGGAAACGATATTGACCAGCTGGTTATCCGGCACGATGATCGCCTTGATGTCCTGCGTGGAGGGCGTCACGCCGACCAGATAGGTCTGCTCGCCGGGATAATATTTGTCGATGATCGCGCGGATCTCGTCCGCATAGGCAAACGCCGCGTCGCTCTCGCCCGCGGAGCGCACATTGATGATCACGCGCGCCCAGTTCTCCGAATGCAGCATACCGGTCACGCTCTCCGGCAGGAATTCCTCCGGAACGCCCTCCGGCATGGCGGAGGCCAGCCCGAGCGCGTATCTGACATAGGGCAGGTCGGCGATCTCCTCGCTCATGGCCTTTTCCGTGATGTTGCCGTCCAGCGGGACGAGCGCAAGCATCATATTGCTCTGGCCGAACTTCTCGTTCATCTTCTGCTCGGCCTCGTATACCGGCGTGCCGGGCGAATTGCCGACCGCCTCATTGCCGTAAGTAAAGTCCGCCATGCCCTGCGCCACATAGCACGGGAGGATGATGACCAGCACGACCGCGAGCACCGGCTTGCGGATCTTGTACGCAAATTCCCCGAATTTGCGCCACTGGCCGGGGATGAACGGGCGGTGGCGGGTCTTATCGACCACGTCCTGAAAGCGCAGGATGAGCGCAGGCATGAGCAGGAGCACGGTGACCAGGCTGAGGGCGATGCCCTTTGCCAGCACAAAGCCCATATCCGGCCCGATGCCGAACCGCATGAGCGCCAGCGCGAGAAAGCCGACAATGGTCGTCGCGCCCGAGGCGCCGATCGAGGAAAAGGCGCTGCGCAGCGCGTTGGCCATCGCCTGTTCGGGCGCGGCGCCGTTGGCTTTTTCCTCGGTGAAGGCGTGCAGCAGGAAGATCGAATAGTCCATCGAGCAGGCGAGCTGCAATACCGCGCCGACCGCGTTGGACAGGAAGGAGATCTCCCCGAAAATGATGTTCGTGCCCATGTTGATGACGATCGCGATGCCGAGCACGGACAGGAACAGCACAGGCTCGAACCACGAGGTCGTGGTGAGCGTCAGGATGAGGAAAATGATGATGACCGCCAGCACCATCACGCGCGCGATCTCGGCGTTGATGGTCGGGCCGAGGTTGGTATCCGATACCGCCGAGCCCGCCACACAGCCGCGGTCGCCGACGATCTGCTCGATCTCGCGCACCGCGCGGTGGGTGCGGTCGGACGAGTCCTTCTCGAGGAAGATGATATCCATATAGGCGTCGCCGTCTTTGTAATAGTCCTCGATATCCTCGTAATCGATAAACTGGCTGGAGCCATAGATATTGGTCGTGGTGTCGCACCACATCACCATGTCCACGCCGTCCACGTCTGCAATGCGGTCCTTGATGTTTTTCGCCTCATACAGCGTCACATCCTCGAGCAGCACGCGCCCCATGCCGGGATAGGTGAACTCCTTTTCCATGATATCGAGCGACTGCGCAGAGGGCGAGTCGTCCGGCAGGTATTCGGTCAGATCGTAGTTGACGCCGACCATCGGGATACAGATCAGGCTGAGAATCAGCACCACCGCAAACACCTTTTCGATGCGCCTGCGGTTGTTGATGATCAGATCGACCGGACTATGTCCGTTTGTCTTCAAAAGAAAAACACCAACTTTCACAGAAACAGATATTATGTACGATATCGCCGTATGATATAGTATAGAATTTTGGTGCCGGTGATACAATAAACAGTTTTTCAATTGTGGGTAAAATCGGACAGCGCCCGCCCATTTTGTTCATTTAATGCGCGGTTTATCCGCTGTATTCGCGCATAATCCGCCCTATACCGACCGAATCCCACATTGCGCGCGCAGCGCAGGCGTGGCGGTCCGCCGCGGCAGCGGATCGCGCGGTGCGCATCCTGCCGGTCCGCCGGGCGCCTGCATACCGGACAGGCGGACTCCATATCAATTTGACAGATCCCCTGCAATACCCTATACTGAAGGATAAAGGATGGGAGCATGATCTATGGAATTTTCAGAACTCTTCCCTGTCTGGGATAAACTGACTTCGGAACAAAAAGACAAAATCGCGGGCAACGCTGTGCTCCGCACGGCAGAAAAAGGAACCATTCTGCACAACGGCAGTATGGACTGCACCGGCCTGCTGCTCATCCAGTCCGGCCAGCTGCGGGCCTATATCCTTTCCGACGAGGGCCGCGAGATCACGATCTATCGCCTTTTTGACCGCGATCTGTGCCTGCTCTCCGCCTCCTGCATCATGCGCAGCATCCAATTCGATGTAACGATCGAGGCGGAGAAGGATACCCGGTTCTGGCTGATCCCCTCGGATGTGTATAAGGAGCTCATGGAAGCCTCGGCCCCGGTGGCGAACTTTACCGGCGAGGTCATGGCGGCGCGTTTTTCCGAGGTCATGTGGCTGATCGAACAGATCATATGGAAGAGCCTTGACAAGCGTCTGGCAGCCTTCCTCCTCGAGGAGGCTGTTCTGGATAAGACCGATTCGCTCAAGATCACGCACGAGCGGATCGCCAACCATCTGGGGACCGCCCGGGAAGTCGTCACCCGAATGCTCCGCTATTTCCAGAGCGAGGGTATGGTCAAGCTCGCGCGCGGCACGATAACGATCACCGATGAGAAAAAGCTCAAAGCGCTTTGTGACATATAAAAACAGCACCCACTGCAATAGTGGGTGCTGTTTTTTACCGATCCACACCGCAGTCGGCCGCGCGTTCGACCAGACGGCGGTCGTGCGTCACCGCATCATAAAACCGAAAAACGCCGGAGAAGTTATAGCAGTCAAAGCCGTAACCCGCCAAAATACGGCAGGCGATGTAGCTGCGCAGGCCGCTCTGACAGATCACATAGACCG
>USLE01000013.1 GCA_900555465.1 uncultured Butyricicoccus sp. | reverse complement strand
CACCAGCCCGGTCGATTCGACCGGCAGGCCGAGTTCCTGCGCCTCGATGCGGCCCGCGGCGCGTTTGCCCGCGGTGATGCCCAGCAGGTAGCTCATAACCGAGGGCGCAAGGCCGGTCGAGTAGCTGGAGATGAGCACGAACAGCGGCTTGTCCGACAGTACGCCCATCGTCAGCTCGACAAAGTCGGCCACGTCTTCCTCGATCTTCCAGGTCTCGCCCGAGGGGCCGCGCCCGTAGGAGGGCGGGTCCATGATGATCGCGTCATACTTGCGGCCGCGCCGGATCTCGCGCTGTACGAACTTCTTGCAGTCGTCCACGATCCAGCGGATCGGGCGGTCGGCAAGGCCGCTGGACGCGGCGTTTTCGCGTGCCCACTGCACCATGCCCTTGGATGCGTCCACATGGCAGACCGACGCGCCCGCGTTCGCCGCGGCGAGCGTCGCGCCGCCCGTGTAGGCGAACAGGTTGAGCACGCTCACCGGACGGCCCGCGCCGCGGACCATGCGGTCAATAAAGTCCCAGTTGGCCGCCTGCTCAGGGAACAGGCCGGTGTGCTTGAAGCTCATGGGCTTGAGCTGGAAGGTCAGGTCGCCGTAATGGATCGCCCACTGCGCGGGCAGCTTGCGGATCTCCCACTTGCCGCCGCCCGCGTTCGAACGGTGGTAGATGGCGTTCGGCTTGTCCCAGGCGCGGCAGCCCTCGGCACGCGGCCAGATCGCCTGCGGGTCAGGGCGCACCAGCACCTGATTGCCCCAGCGCTCGACCTTCTCGCCGCCGCCGCAGTCAAGCACAGCGTAGTCCTTCCAGTTGTCCGCGATCCACATAAAACACATTCTCCGTTCCGGTGTTGAAATTACATAATATATCAGTTTCTATTCTAACACCAAACCGCAGGCCGCGCAATCAAAAATGCGCGCAGTGCCGCCGTGGTTTTTCGTATAAAACAGCAAAAGACACGCCGCTTGGCGCATCTTTTGCACAGGTTGTGGAGAAATTCCCGCAGCGGGGCGCTCAAACCAGCGGCGCGCGCGGCGGCACGGGGGAGGAGAACACGATCTGCGTCTCGGTCTTGCCGAACTGCTGCAGCCGGCCGATGAACGCATCCAGCTCCTGCGTCGAGGGATGGGATACCTTGATGAGCATGGAGTAACTGCCGGTCACGCAGCTGCATTCGAGCACGTTGGGACAGGCGGCGATAAAGGGGTAAAATTCCTGCTTCTGGCTGGGCTGCATATCCAGACGGATATAGGCGAGGATGTGGTGGCCGAGCTGCAGAGGGTCGATGTCGAGCGTATAGCCGCGGATCACGCCCTGCTTTTCCAGCCGGTCTATGCGCGCGGAGACCGCGGGCGAGGACAGGTTGACTTCCCCGGCAAGCGTCTTGACCGGGGTGCGGGAGTTTTGCTGCAGCAGGCGCAGCAGCTTCAGATCGATTTCATCCATAGGTCGAAGGCACTCCTTATGATAAAATAAAAAGGAGCCCACTACCCCGAGGGTTAGTGAACTCCTTTGTTCGCTTATCATTATAAACCGGAATGCGGAACTTGTCAAATAAAAGCAGGTGCGCCGCCCGGGATCACCGCTTGCGCCTGGGTTTGGCCTTGGCCCAGCCCTTCTTTTTCGGCGCGCGGGGCGCGGATGCCTTGGCGGGATGCGCTGCTTTTTTCACAGGCGCGGGCGGCTTTTCGCCGCGGTTCGGACGGATCAGGCACTCTTTCCCGAAGCCGATCAGATCCTCGCGCCCGGCCTTTTTGAGCGCCGCGAGCACGATCGGCCGCTTGTCCGGCCGCCGCCATTGCAGCAGCGCGCGCTGCATGGCCTTTTCCTCGGCTGTTTTGGCCACATAGACCGGCTTCATCGTGCGCGGGTCGATCTCGGTGTAATACATCGCGGTCGAGAGCGTACCCGGCGTGGGGTAGAAGTCCTGCACCTGTTCGGGCATGTAGCCGACCTTGTTCAGGTACTCCGCGAGCAGGATCGCGTCGTCCAGCGTCGCGCCCGGATGGGAGGACATCAGGTAGGGCACAAGGTACTGCTTGCGGCCCAGCTTCTGGTTGATGCGGGCGTAGCGCTCACGGAACTGCTCATATACAGAAAATGATGGTTTGCCCATATAATACAGGGCGTTATCGCTCATATGCTCGGGCGCGACCTTGAGCTGGCCCGAGATATGGTGCTCGACCAGCTCGCGGAAAAACGCATCGTTGTGGTCGGCCATCATGTAGTCATAGCGCAGACCCGAGCGCACGAACACCTTTTTGATGCCCTCGATCTGGCGCAGCTCGCGCAGCAGGTTCAAATAGTCCGTGTGGTCGGCCTCGAGGTTTTTGCACGCCGAGGGGAACAGGCAGCGCTTGTTTTTGCACAGGCCGTGCTCCTCCTGCTGCTTGCAGGCGGGGAAGCGGAAGTTCGCGGTCGGGCCGCCGACGTCGTGGATGTAGCCCTTGAAGCCGGGCATCTGCACGATCTGCCTGGCCTCCGCGATCACGCTTTCGTGGCTGCGCGCCTGGATGTAGCGCCCCTGATGGAAGGCGAGCGCGCAGAAGTTGCACGCGCCGAAGCAGCCGCGGTTGTGGATGATGGAGAACTGCACCTCCTGGATCGCGGGCACGCCGCCCAGCGCCTCATAGGACGGGTGGTAGGTTCGCATGTAAGGCAGGGCGTAGACGTGGTCCATCTCTTCGGTGGTCAAGGGTTTCGCGGGCGGGTTCTGGATCATCATGCGCCTGCCGTGGCGCTGCAAAAGCGCCTTGCCACGCACATGGTCCTGCTCGTCGTATTGCAGCTTGACCGAGCGGGCGTAGTCGGCCTTGTCTGCGCAGACATCTTCATAGGACGGGCACTCGACTGCGTTGAACGCCAGCCCGTCCGCGTCGTGCGCCATGTATGCCGTGCCGCGCACGCCCACGCATGCCGCGGCGCCCTTTTTGCCGTGCTTTAAGTTGTTTGCCAGCTCGAGCACCGAGCGCTCGCTCATGCCGTACATCAGCCCGTCCGCGCCGGTGGACTCCAGAATGGAGGGCATGACGCGGTCGGCCCAGTAGTCGTAATGCGCGAAACGGCGCAGGCTGGCCTCGATGCCGCCGAGGTAGATCGGCACATCCGGGAACGCGCGCCGCGCGAGCATGGAATACACGGTCACCGCGCGGTCAGGCCGCTTGCCCGCCTTGCCGCCGGGGGTGTAGGCGTCGTCCGAGCGGCGCTTTTTGGCGGCCGTGTAGTGCGCGACCATCGAGTCGATGTTGCCGCCGTTGATGAGCACCGCATAGCGCGGACGGCCCATCTCGACAAAGTCGTGCTCATTGTGGAAATCCGGCTGGCTGAGGATCGCGACCTTGTAGCCCGCGTCCTCCAGAACGCGAGAGATGATCGCCGTGCCGAACGAGGGATGGTCGACATAGGCGTCGCCGGTCACGAGCAGGAAATCGCAGTAGTACCAGCCGCGATCGTGCATATCCTGTTTGGAAATCGGGAGAAAACCGTTCATAAATCCCCTTTCGCTTTACAAAGCGTGAAAATACGTATATCATGAAAGTAAGCAGTCCGGCAAGACTCAAAAGGCGGTTGACCATGCTCCTGCAAGGGAGGTGGTTTTTATGGAGATTGTGTGGCAGATCATTTTGCTACTTATCCTTCTTGAAATCATCAAGACCATAAAAAAATAACCGCCCCCGACCAAGGTTTGCGGTTATTTTTTTAGAAATAGCGTAAAACTCGGGTCAACCGTCTTTGCCGGACTGCCCTTTTCTACTTTCATTATAACGGATTTGCTCCGTTTGTCAAGCCCATGCCTCAGTTATCGAGGTAGAACTGCACCAGCTCCTGCATCAGCTCGTCGCGGTCGATCTTGCAGATCAGGCTGCGTGCGTTGTTGTGGTTGGTGATGTACGTCGGGTCCTCGGAGAGGAGATAGCCTACGATCTGATTGATCGGGTTATACCCTTTCTCCTTAAGCGCGTCATATACTGCGGTCAGCGTGCGCTTCATTTCCTTGTTGGACTCGTCTACAAGGCTGAATTTTCTTGTGCCGTCGAGCATGTCTGTCTCCTTTCCGATCCTACCGGTTGGTTTTTGCTATAAACAGCATAATACAAATCGGTGGAAAAGTAAAGCCTTATCCGCGGAAAAACGGGGCGAAATCTTTTGCCAAAGCTGGAAAGGCTGTGCCCGATTGGCAGAGCGGCGGGAATTTGCCGCCTGCGCCGCTGCACCGTATATAAAAGGGGAACCCGCCGGGGTTCCCCTTTTGTCAGCAGCATATGCTGCCTGTATGCAGCAAAATATTTTAGCTGCGCAGCGCTGCGCCGAAGTCCTTTTCGAGCGCAGCAAGCGCATCCTTCATCGCCTTGTCGCATTCCTCATCGGTCAGCGTGCGGTCGGGCGCGCGCAGGGACAGCGAGTATGCGACCGACTTCTTGCCCTCCGGGATGCCCTTGCCCTTGTACACGTCGAACAGCTTGACCGACTCGAGGATCGCGCCGGCCGCCTTCTCGATTGCCGCCTGCATGGAAGCCGCCGGGACGGCGTCGTCCACCAGCACCGCGATATCGCGGGTCGATGCCGGGAACTTGGGCAGCGGGTGGTAGAGCTTGACCGGGTCGATGGCTGCAAACAGCGCGTCCATGCGCAGCTCAGCCGCCAGCACCTCGCCGGACAGGCCGTAGCGGCCCGCGACCGTGGGATGCACGGTGCCGAACACGCCGACCTGCTCGCCGCCGATCAGCACGTTCGCGCAGCGGCCCGGGTGGTAGGACGGGTTGTTTTTCTCCGGCACAAACTGCACGCCCTTGATGTTGAGCTCACGGCAGATCGCCTCGACAACGCCCTTGAACTGGAAGAAGGACAGGCGGCCGTACGAGCCAAGGGTGAGCACCTTTTCCTCGTGCGGAAGCACATCCGGGTCGGCCTTGCCGTCCTTGACCGCCGGGGTATAGATCGTGCCCAGCTCATAGAGCGACGCGGTCGGGTTGCGGTGCGCGTGGTTGTGCGAGAGCGACTCCAGCATGGAGGGCAGCACGGTCGTGCGCATGATGCTGAAATCCTCGCCGAGCGGGTTCAGGATGGTGGTGGAGATGCGGCGCGGGTCGTCCTCGGCCCAGCCGATCATGTCGTAGAACTTGGGGGAGATGAACGAATGGGTCATGGACTCGTCAAAGCCCGCCTCGCGGCAGACCAGCGCCGCCGCGCGCTCCGCCTGCTGCTTGGGCGTGTATTCGCCCTGCACCATCTCGCCCGCATACAGTGTGGTCGGGATCTTGTCATAGCCGTACATGCGCGCAACTTCCTCCGCGAGGTCGCACATGCGCGCGATGTCCGTGCGGAAGCTCGGCACGATGACCTCGCCGTTCTCGACCGTGAAGCCCAGCTTCTCGAGGTAAGCCTGCTGCTCCGCGTCGGACAGGGACAGGCCGAGCAGGCCGTTCATCTTGTCCGGCTCAAAGGGCAGGCGCTTGGGGGTGGGGTCCGAGTTGTCCACGTCGATGATGCCGTCGATGACCTCGCCTGCGCCGAGCTGCTCGACCAGCTCGCACGCGCGGTTGACCGCATCGAGCGTCATGCGGGGATCGAGGCCCTTTTCAAAGCGGCCGGAGGCCTCGGTGCGCATGCCGAGCGCCTTGGCGGTCACGCGGACGGTCGCGCCGTGGAAGCAGGCGGATTCGAACACAACGGTCCTGGTGTCGTCCTCGATCTCGGAGTTTGCGCCGCCCATGACGCCCGCGACCGCGACCGGCTTGTCGTTGTCGCAGATGGCGAGCATCTTGTCGGTCAGGTCGTGATCCACGCCGTCGAGCGTCTGGATGGACTCGCCGTTCCGCGCGCGGCGCACGACGATCTTGCCGTCCGACAGACAGGAGTAGTCAAACGCGTGCATGGGCTGGCCGTACTCGAGCATGACATAGTTGGTGATGTCGACGATGTTGTTGATCGGGCGCACGCCGGAAGCATGCAGGCGCTCACGCATCCACGCGGGCGACGGCTCGATTTTGATGTTGCGCACCAGGCGCGCGGTGTAGCGCGGGCACAGGTCGGGGTCCTTGACCTCGACAGACATATATTTGTTAATGTCGTCGCCCACGCCCTTGACAGCCGGGGCGTTCACATGGAACGGGCGGTCAAAGGTCGCGGCGGTCTCGCGCGCAAGGCCGATGACGCTCAGGCAGTCCGGGCGGTTGGAGGTGATCTCGAAGTCCGCGACGTAGTCGTCCAGACCGAGCACCTTCCTGATGTCCTCACCCACCGGCGTGCCCTCGGGCAGGAACAGGATGCCGTTCTCGCACGCATAGGGCACGCAGCCGTGCGACAGGCCGAGCTCCTGGAACGAGCACATCATGCCGTTGGACGCCACGCCGCGCAGCTTGCCCTTGGTGATCTTGACCCCGCCGGGCAGGGTGGACTTGTGCAGTGCGACCGGACAGATTTCGCCGACCGATTCGGGCGTCACGTTGGGCGCGCCGGTGACGATTTGGACGGGCTCTTCCTTGCCAACGTCGAGCTGGCAGATTTTGAGATGGTCGGAGTCCGGATGGTCGACGACGGACAGGACCTTGCCGGTCACGACGTTTTCGATCTCCGCGCCGAGGTAGTAGACCTCCTCGACCTTGGAGCCGGACATGGTAAGCCGTGCGTCATACTCCTTGGGCGTGACGCCGGAAATATCGGTATAATCCGAAAGCCAGGAAAGCGGTAATTTCATTTTGCAAAATCTCCTCTCTTAAAATTGATGCAGGAACCGCACATCATTTTCATAAAAGAGGCGGATGTCGTCGATCTTGAACCGGCCCATGACCGTGCGCTCCAGGCCGATGCCGAACGCATAGCCCGAGTATTCCTCCGGGTCGATGCCGCTGGTCTCGAGCACCTTGGGGTGCACCATGCCGCAGCCGAGGATCTCGATCCAGCCCTCGCCCTTGCAGAGCGGGCAGCCCGCGCCGTGGCAGCGGTAGCACTGGATATCCATTTCCGCGGACGGCTCGGTGAACGGGAAGTGGTGCGGACGGAAGCGGACGACCGTGTCCTCGCCGTACAGCTTTTTGGCGAACAGCTCGAGGATGCCCTTGAGGTCGGACATGCGGATGCCCTTGTCAACGACAAGGCCTTCGATCTGGTGGAACAGCGGGGAGTGGGTCGCGTCGACCGCGTCCGAGCGGTACACACGGCCGGGCGCAATGATGCGGATCGGCGGCTTTTTCTGCTCCATAACGCGCACCTGCATGCCCGAGGTCTGCGTGCGGAGCACCACGTTATCCGAAATATAGAAGGTGTCCTGCGTGTCGCGCGCGGGGTGATCCTTTGGGATGTTGAGCGCTTCAAAGTTGTAGTGGTCTAGTTCGACCTCCGGGCCTTCCGCGATCGAGAAGCCGAGGCCGATGAAGATCTCCTTGAGCTCATCGAGCACGATGTTGAGCGGGTGCTCCTTGCCGACGACGACTTCTTCGCCCGGCAGGGTGACGTCGATGGTCTCGGCCTCGAGCTTCTGTGCGAGGGCGGCCGCAGCGATGGCTTCGCGGCGCTGCTCGATGATGGACTCGATCTCGGCGCGCACGTCGTTGATCATCTGGCCGACGGCCGGGCGCTCCTCGGGCGCAACGTCCTTCATGCCCTTGAGCAGTGCGGTCAGCTCGCCCTTTTTGCCGAGGAAGCGCACACGCGCATCGTCGAGCGCACGCGCGTCCGCGGCAGCGGCAAGCTGCTCCTTGGCGGCCTGCAAAATGCCTTGCAGCTTTTCTTTCATGTTTTCATTCTCCTTTGGAATGTGATTTTACAGTTGGAACGAAGTTTTTTGCGCGTGAGCGCGTATAAATGGGTTTTGCATTGCAAAACCATCAAAACCGGGAGCATGTATCACGGTTTTGATACCCCGACCCAGCCGCCCGGGGCGGCGTCCGGGGGTATCGGAAACCGGTTTCTTCAGAACCGGTTTCCGTATATAGGGGGTATGGATACCCCCTATACGACGCAAAAACGCCTTTCGTCCCGCAGATAGGGACGAAAGGCGTGCAAACATCTTCCGTGGTACCACCCTGATTCCCGGACAGCGCCGGGCACTCATTGAACGCCGGTAACGGGGCGTCACCTCGCCTGCGCCTACTGGAAAAAGCCGTTCAGCGCCGGTGCTCGCAGGGGAACTTCGCGTCAGGTCTCTTTGGGCGGCTCGCAGCCAAAGGCCGCCTTCTCTGAAAAGAGGGGGATGGCGTTACTTTCCCTGTTCATCGCAGGTATCATTATTCATAACAGGATTATTAAAACACACTTGACGGCGAATTGCAAGGGGATAGCGGGATTTTTTTGCTGAAATCAGCCGTCAAGCGCGAAGGTGACCGGGTGCGAGCTTTCAAATTGCCAGTCGGTCAGATCCACAACGATCCCGCCGGAAAGCGCTTCGGGCGGCACGTCCTCAAAAATCACGGCGGCGATGCCGTGTTCCTCCGGCAGGAAGGTGGCATTGACGTCGGGCAGCGCTGCCGGATATATGTCCCGGTGGGGGTCCTCGTCCTCGAAAAAGCAGACGAGCGCCTGCGCCTGCGGATAGTATACCGCGCGGTGCAGGGTCACGCCGTCCTGCTCTGCGGGCCCTGCAAGCAGCTCCTGCGCTTGCAGGACGCCGTCCGGTGCGGCGACTTCGGCCTGTTCCATGCGCGCGGTGCGGAGCTCCGCGTGGATGGTTTGCTGTTTCCCAAGCGCCTGCCACGCAAAGTACACAGCAATGATGAGCGCCAACATGGCGGCAACGGCCAGCCCGCGCTGTTTTGCTTTTGTCATTGGGATCCTCCTTTTATTGTCAGAGCAGTATAAACAGCTTTTTACGCATATGGATCCCCTCCTTATCCCCAGTATAACAGAAGTGAAAAAAGAAAAAAGTTACAGTTTAATAAATACGGTGGTGGTGGGTACGGCGGCAGCGTCCGTGCTTCCAGCCGCTGCGGTAATACTGGCGGGCATATTCCTGCAGCCTGAGGATTTCGCCGCGGCAGTACTGACTGAACAGGTCAGAGACATCGGGTGCAAAATAACAGTGACGAAGCAGGCTTTCTGCGATTTCTGCCTGCCGGATGGCGGGTTTCATCCAGCGTGGGCAGCGTTTGAGACGGTAAATGCGTGCATAATAGAATCCGTAGCGGTACATATTGGAAACTCCCTTTTCATTAAATATTAAGAACCCGTTATGGGTTCTTAAATACATAATAACATATTATGCGCGTAAAATGAACCCATAATAAATTCAAAATGGGTGTGGATATGGAAAAGAAAAAGCATTTATCTCTCCGGCTGGATGATGAAACACGGTTAAAGCTGCGGTACATTGCCAAATATGAAGGCCGCTCGATCAATGGACAGGTTATGCACTTGATTTATCGGTGTATCCGCGATTACGAAGCGGAACACGGAGAAATTGATACAAAAGAAGAGTAATTGCTTGACAAATCCATATAATATGGCTATACTGATTAAGTTAATACGCAAAATGCGATGAAAAAGAGGAGTATCCCTGTTTTGCGCGTGCAGAGAGAGGGCGGTTCGGTGCAAGCCCTTCGGCGGATGGGGAGAAGGTCGCTTTGGAGCAGGATGATTGAACCGTAGGGCGCGTGAAGGTGAATTGGGCCGTGGCCCAAGAGAGTCTGGCCTGGGCCACGACTCGGCGCGCCATGCAATAGATCGTCCCGTTGCCCGCGTTACGGGTCAATGAGTGCGCGGCATCTGCCGCGAATTTAGGTGGTACCACGGAGCACGCTTCGTCCTATGTTGGATGAAGGCGTGCTTTTTTTGTTTTTCCGCGGGAAAACCGGGTGGGGATATAATGCGCCCGCCCCAAAACCTGTCAATCAAATTCAAAAGGAGATAGACCAATGAGCGAACTGCCAAAGACCTACGACCCGAAATCGGTCGAGGACAAGCTGTACAGCTTCTGGAACGACTCCGGCTTTTTCCATGCTGAGGTCAATCCGGACAAAAAGCCCTATACCATCGTCATCCCGCCCCCGAACGTGACCGGCCAGCTCCACATGGGCCATGCGTTTGACGAAACGCTTCAGGACATCCTGATCCGCACCAAGCGCATGCAGGGGTACGAGGCGCTGTGGATGCCCGGCACCGACCACGCGGGCATCGCGACCCAGATCAAGGTAGAGGAGAACCTCCGCAAGGAGGAGGGCCTGACCCGCTACGACCTCGGCCGCGAGAAGTTCCTCGAGCGCGTGTGGGACTGGAAGCACAAGTACGGCAACCGCATCATCAGCCAGCTGAAAAAGCTCGGCTCATCCTGCGACTGGGAGCGCGAGCGCTTCACGATGGACGAGGGCTGCTCCAAGGCGGTCCGCGAGGTGTTCGTCAACCTGTATAACAAGGGCCTGATCTACAAGGGCCACCGCATCATCAACTGGTGCCCGCACTGCGCGACCGCGCTGAGTGACGCCGAGGTCGAGTACGAGACCCAGCCGGGCAAGCTGTGGCACATCCGCTATCCGCTCAGCGATGGCTCGGGCGAGATTGTCGTAGCCACCACCCGCCCGGAGACCTTCATGGGCGACACCGGCGTGGCGGTCAACCCGAACGACGAGCGCTACAAGCACCTGATCGGCAAGACCTGCATCCTGCCGATTATGAACCGCGAGATCCCGATCTTCGGCGACGAGTACGTCGATATGGAATTCGGCACGGGCTGCGTCAAGGTCACGCCCTGCCACGACCCGAACGACTTCGAGATGGGCCAGCGCCACAACCTCGAGCAGATCCTTGTGTTCAACGAGGACGCGACCGTCAACGAAAACGGCGGCAAGTATCAGGGCATGGACCGCTACGAATGCCGCAAGGCGGTCATCAAGGATCTCGAGGAGGGCGGCTATCTGGTCAAGATCGAGGACCACGAGCACAACGTCGGCACCTGCTACCGCTGCGGCACGACGGTCGAGCCGATGACCTCCGCGCAGTGGTTCGTCAAGATGGCGCCGCTCGCGAAGCCCGCGATGGATGTGGTCAAGGAGGGCAAGACCAGGTTCGTGCCCGACCGCTTCTCCAAGACCTACCTGCGCTGGATGGAAAACGTGCACGACTGGTGCATCTCGCGTCAGCTGTGGTGGGGCCACCGCATCCCGGCGTTCTACTGTGACGACTGCGGCGAGATGACCGTTTCCAAGGAAGATATCCACGTCTGCCCGAAGTGCGGCAGCAAAAACATCCGTCAGGAAGAGGACGTGCTGGATACCTGGTTCTCCTCCGCGCTGTGGCCGTTCTCCACGCTCGGCTGGCCGGAAAAGACCAAGGAGCTTGAGTATTTCTACCCGACCTCCACGCTGGTCACGGGCTATGACATCATCTTCTTCTGGGTTGCGCGCATGATCTTCTCGGGCGTCGAGCACATGGGCGAAACCCCGTTCGACACCGTGTATATCCACGGCCTCGTGCGCGACGCGCAGGGCCGCAAGATGAGCAAGTCGCTCGGCAACGGCATCGATCCGCTCGAGATCATCGACCAGTACGGCGCGGACGCGCTGCGCTTCACGCTCGCGACCGGCAACAGCCCCGGAAACGACATGCGCTTCTCGACCGAGCGCGTCGAGGCGAGCCGCAACTTCTGCAACAAGATCTGGAACGCATCCCGCTTCATCCAGATGAACCTGACGATCGATAAGGACAAGGCGGCCGCGCTGCCGGAGAACCTAACGCTGGAGGACAAGTGGATCGTCTCCAGGTACAACACGCTGATCGCCGAGGTCACCCGCAACATCGACCAGTATGAGCTCGGCCTTGCCGCCGCGAAGCTCAACGACTTCATCTGGGACAACTTCTGCGACTGGTATATCGAGATCGCCAAGACCCGCCTGCAGAACGGCGACGAGAACGTGCAGAAGGTGCTGTGCTATGTGCTGTCCGGCGCGATGCAGCTGCTGCACCCGTTCATGCCCTTCATCACCGAGACCATCTGGCAGGCGCTGCCGCACGAAGGCCCGTCCGTCATGG
>USLE01000012.1 GCA_900555465.1 uncultured Butyricicoccus sp. | reverse complement strand
AATTCGATGTGCAGTCCGCAGCTGACGGCGCACAGGCGCTTGAAATGATCCGGGCGGGCGGCATTTCGCTCGTGCTTGCGGATATCATGATGCCCGGCCTGAACGGCTACGAGCTGATCCGGCAGGTGCGCACGTTCAGCAACCTGCCCATCATCATCCTGTCCGCCAAAGCGCTGGACACCGACAAGGTGCTCGGCCTGAACATCGGCGCGGACGCCTACCTCACCAAGCCGTTCAATGCGCTCGAGGTCGTCGCCTATGTCAAGGCGACGCTGCGGCGGTACTACCAGCTCGGCGCGGAGCCGGCTGCGCCCGCCGCGCCGCATACCATCCGGATCGGCGCGCTCGAGCTGGACACCGCGTCCTTTATCCTGCGCAAAAACGGCAAAACCGTACCGCTCACTTCCACCGAGCTCAAGATCCTCGCGCAGCTCATGCAGAGCCCGGGCCGGGTGTTCACCAAGGCGCAGCTGTATGAATGCGTCGGCGGCGCATACTACGAAAGCGACGACAACACCATGATGGTGCACATCTCCAACCTGCGCGCCAAGATCGAGGACGACCCGGCAAACCCGCAGTACATCAAAACCGTCAGGGGGTTGGGGTATAAAATTGAAAGCCAATAAACTGCTCTCCCGCAGGAGCTTCCTGCGCGCCTGCATCACCTACTTCGTGCTGTGCTCGCTGCTGGTGTTCCTGATCAACGCGCTGGCCAACGCGCTGATCGCCGCGCGGCTCGACCGCGCCTTCCCTTCGATCGACACCCTGCTGCAATACGAGGATGCGCTCGCGGAGGACGACTTTTCCGCCATCCCCTACCGCCGGCTGCAGGGCTGCGCCTTTCTCGTGTTCGACGGGGACGACCAGCTGCTGTACGCCTCGGACAATAAGCTCAAGGAATATATCCGCGCGGAAGACCTCTGGATGATCAATGCCGCAGACGGGAACCTGTACTATTCCGTGTCCCAGATGATCGACCAGTCGGGAAACACCGCTTATTATATTGCCCTTTACTATTACCGCGAAGATACCGGCATGACGGAATTCATCGACTACTGCATTGTAGATACGGATTATACCATCCGCGAAGGGGATCTGTTCCCGGGTATTGACCGGCTGACCGAGCGGCAGTTCGAGCTGCTTCAAGGCATCTACCGCAGCGAGTGGGATATCGTAAAATATGAATACGCCACCACAGGCGGCGAACCCCGCACGCTGGTATTTGTCTCGCCCCTGCTGACCGGCGAATCCTATTTGGACACACTGGACGACACGAACCGGCTGTGGCTGCTGTCCGTGCCGGTGCTGCTGCTCGCCATCTTCCTGCTGGCGCTGCTGTTCAGCCGCTCGATCCGCCGCTCGATCCGCCCGCTGAACGAGGCGATTGTCGCCTACGCGCAAGGACGCCGGGTCGAGGTTGAGCCGAACCGGCTCCCGCTCGAATTCCAGTATGTGACCGACAGCTTCACCCGTCTGCTCGACCAGCTTGAACAGGCGCGCGTCGAAAAGGAGCACGCCGATAAGCAAAAGCAGCGCGTGATCGCCGACCTTTCGCACGACCTCAAAACCCCGCTGACCGTTATCCAGGGCTATGCGCAGGCGCTGGCGGACGGCGTTGTGCCGGAAAATAAGCAAAAGCGCTATCTGGAGACCATTTGCAGCAAGGCGGCCGCGAGCACCGAGCTGATGGATACGCTGTTCGCCTATGCGCGGCTCGACCACCCGGATTACGCGCTCCAGCCGGAGCAGATCGACCTGTGCGAGCTGGTCAAGAGCTACCTTGCGGGCAAATACACCGAGCTGGAAAACGCAGGCTTTGCGCTGGAGCCCGACCTGCCCGACCACGCGATCCCCTGTCAGGCGGACCCGAGGCTGCTGCGCCGCCTGTTTGAAAACCTGACCGGCAACGCGCTCAAGTATAACCCGCGCGGGACCACCCTGCTTTTTTCGCTGCGCGAAGCGCCGGACGCGCTTTTCCTGACGATCGCGGACAACGGCGTCGGCATCCCGCCCGCCATCGCGGATACGCTGTTCGAGCCGTTCGTCATCGGCAATCAGGCGCGCACCACGGGCTGCGGCACCGGGCTGGGCATGGCGATCGTCAAGCGGATCGTCGAACTGCACCACGGCACCATCCGGCTGGTCCCCCCCCCGCGGGAGGGCTATCAGACCGAGTTTGAAATCATGCTGCCGCGGCAGCTGCCAAATGAGTAACACAGTTTCTCGATCGAAACCACGCTTCCGATCGAGAGGCTGTCGGAAAAACCATGTTTTTCGACAGCCTCAAGGGCAGGCGACAAGCCTGTCCTTTTTTGTTTTCTTCAGGTATCTTAAGGTTTGCTGAAGAAAGCCTGAATACAGCGCTGGTAAAGTAGCATCATCAAGAGCACAGACCCTTGAAATACCACTCAAAGGAGCAACCCCCTATGAATTTCATCCACTCCAAGGCCGCCAAAGGCGCTGCTGCTTTCTCCCTCGCCCTGCTGCTGGCGGTCCCCGCGCTGACCGGCTGCTCGTCCTTTAAAAAGGCGGACGCCCCGCAGGAACAGTCCCAGTCGCAGACGCAGGAGAACACCAAGTCTGATGCCGGCAAGTCTGCAAAGTCCAGCAAGTCTGCAAAGTCCAGCAAGTCCGCCAAGTCCTCTAAGGATACCAAGAGCGCGCAGTCCTCCAAGAACGTCAAGAAGTCCGCCAAGAAGTCTGCGGCGAAGTCCGGCTCGGCCAAGGCCGCGCAGAAGACCCCCGCCGCGCAGAACAGCACTGAAAAATCCGCCGCTAAAAAGGGTTAACCGACCGCATCCGGCCATATCAGTTTCTTTTTCCTCCTGTTCTCATCTTTCCTGGGAAACCGGACATCCTGTACCGTCTGGCGCAGCGGTGTCCGGTTTCCTGCGAAAGATCCCAACCAAGCCGATTGATACGAGGTAATTATGAACAATATACTGGAATTTCTCGAGGCGACCGCCGCCCGCCTGCCGGATCAGACGGCAGTGATCGACGAGCACGGCGCCTGCTGCTGGCACGAGCTGCTGGCATACAGCCAAAGCGCGGGTACGGCGCTCGCAGCGCGGCTTTCGCCCCGCACGCCGGTCCCGGTGCTGATGGAAAAGGGCCGATATGCCCTGTACGCCTTTTTCGGCGTGGTGCAGGCAGGCTGCTTTTATGTGCCGCTGAACCCCGCGCTGCCGCAGCCGCGTCTGCGGCAGGTGCTGGACGTGCTGGACGCGCCCCTGCTCATCACCGACCGCGATCATGCCGGCCTCGCCGCGCAGCTGTGCCCGGAGGGCACGGTGCTGCTGGCTGAGGACCTGATCCAGACCCCGCCCGATCCCGCGGCGCTCGCGCGCATCCGGGACGGCATGACCGATTCCGACCCGCTGTACTGTCTTTTCACCTCCGGCTCGACCGGCACGCCCAAGGGCGTGGTCATTCGCCACCGCTCGGTGCTGTCCTTTATCCCGGCCTTCACCGGCCTGTTCGGCATCGGTGAAAACGACGTGATCGGCAATCAGGCGCCGTTTGACTTTGATGTGTCGGTCAAGGACATCTATGCGGCCCTGTATACCGGTGCTGCGCTGGTCGTCATCCCGCGGCAGCTGTTCTCCCAGCCCGCGGCGCTGATGGACTTTTTGTGCCGGCACCGCGTCACGTCCCTGACCTGGGCGGTATCCGCGCTGTGTCTGGTCAGCGCGCTGCACGGGCTGGACTACCGCACGCCGGACACCGTACGCCGCGTGCTGTTCAGCGGCGAGGTCATGCCGCCCGCCCACCTGCGCCGCTGGATGCAGGCCCTGCCCCACGCGGATTTTGTCAACCTGTACGGCCCGACCGAAATCACCTGCAACTGTACTTACCATAGGATAGAGAGAGAAAACGAGTACACGGCAGGGCTCCCGCTCGGCAAAGCGTTCCCGAACGCGCGGGTGTTCCTGCTGGATGGGGCGGACAGGGAAATCACCCGGCCGGACGAGGCGGGCGAGATCTGTGTGGGCGGCGTGGGGCTGGCGCTCGGCTACTACAACGCGCCCGACCAGACCGCGCGCGCCTTTGTCCAGCACCCCTGCAACCGACGCTACGAGGAGCGCATCTACCGCACGGGCGACCTCGGGCAGTACGACGGACAGGGCAGGCTGTACTTCTGCGGCCGCAAGGACTTCCAGATCAAGCACATGGGCCACCGCATCGAGCTCGAGGAGATCGAGCGCGCGGTCGCGGCGCTCCCCGGCGCCTCCCAGTGCTGCTGCGTGTTTGACGAGGCAAAAAGCCGCCTGCACGCCTTTTACACCGGCACGGCGGAAAGCGCCGCGCTCTATGAACAGTTATCCCGGCAGCTTCCCGTATTCATGCTGCCGCGCACACTCGAACGGCTCGAGCAGATGCCGCTCACCGGCAACGGCAAGACCGACCGCCGCCGTCTGCTCGCCATCGCAAGGAGGGAAACCGCATGACCGACAAGCAAATCGAAAGCCTCACCGCGCAATACGGCACACCGCTGTATGTGTTCGACATCCATACCCTGCTGCAGCGCATCGCTGCCCTGCGGCACAGCCTGCCGGCATCTGTCCGCCTGTGCTACGCAGTCAAGGCCAATCCGTTTTTGCTGCAGGAGATCCGCGGCTATGTCGAGCGGTTTGAGGTCTGCTCCCCGGGCGAGGCCTCGATCTGCCGCCGCGCGCATATCCCCGCCGCGCAGCAGGTGATCTCGGGCGTATACAAAACGCCCGCCGTCATGGAGCAGATGCTCGAGCAGAAAAACGGCCCGCGCCTGTTCACCATCGAATCCATGCGGCAGTTCCATCTGCTCAGCGAGCTGGCCGCGCGCTATGAAAAACAGATCCATGTGCTGCTGCGCCTGACCAGCGGCAACCAGTTCGGTCTGGAAGAGCAGGAGATCGTGCAGCTGGTGCGCCGCCGTGCGGAATATCCGTTCGTTTGCATCCGCGGGCTGCAATTCTTCTCCGGCACGCAGAAAGCCTCGCTCAAACGGCTGCGGCGCGAGCTCGAGGCGGTCGACGCCCTCGCGCTCTCCCTGCAGAGCGAGCTGGGCTTTACCGTGCACGAGCTGGAATTCGGCCCGGGCTTCCCGGTCTGCTACTTCTCCGGGCAGTCGTTTGACGAGCCGGCGTTCCTCTCCGGGTTTTCCGATCTGCTCGCCGGGCTCAAATGCGGCGCAAAGGTGACACTCGAGCTGGGGCGCAGCATCGCCGCCTCGTGCGGCACCTATCTGACCCGCGTGGTCGACGTCAAGCGCAACAAAAACCAGAACTACGCCATTGTGGACGGCGGCATGCACCAAATGGTCTACTACGGCCAGAGCATGGCCATGCAGCTGCCCGACTGCCGCCTGTTCCCGGCGCGCGCAGGGGATCCCGAGCCCTGGAACCTGTGCGGCTCGCTCTGCACGGTCAACGATATTCTGGTCAAGCAGTTCCCGGCTGTCGGGCTCAAATGCGGCGATATCCTCGCCTTTGCGGGTACCGGCGCCTACTGCATGACCGAGGGCATCTCCCTGTTCCTCAGCCGCGCACTGCCGCGCGTGGTGCTCCTCCTGCCGGACGGCCGGACGCAGCTCGTGCGCGAAGCGCTGGCCACCGACCGCCTCAACACCCCGAATTACGAAAGGACGAAATACTATGGAAAAGCTGATCGCAATTTTACAGAGCCTGCGCCCCGGCGTGGACTATGCCTCCTGCCGTGACCTGATCGACAGCCGTTATCTGGATTCGCTGACCATCCTCGCGCTGGTCGCCGAGCTCGAGGAGGAATTCGACATCACCATCCCCACGGTCGAGATCGTGCCTGCGAACTTCAACTCCGCCGAAGCCATGTGGGCGATGATCGAGCGCCTGCAGGAGGAAAGCTGACCGATGGCCTCCTACTGCTCGCTGCTGTATGTGGGCGTATTCCTTCCCGCGGTGGTGCTCTGCTACGCTGTCGTACCGCAGCGCCACCGCGGGAAGGTTCTGCTTGCGGCAAGTTATGCGTTTTTCTGGTCTGTCAGCGGCAAGCTGGTCGTGTTCCTGCTCGCTTCCTCCTTTTCCCTGCATCATTTCGGCCTGTGGCTGACCCATGTGCAGGAGGAGCGCGATCGGATGCTCGCCGCGGCGGATAAAGCCGAACGCAAGGCGGTCAGGGCGGCGTTCCAGCGGCGGCTGCGGCGCATCCTGCTGTTTGCCGTGCTGCTGCACATCGGCACGCTGGTCACGCTCAAGTATGCAGCGTTTTTCAGCGTCAATTTAAACCGCCTGCTGGACGCATTTCGTCTGCCGTTTACGCTGCCCGTCCCGGCATTCCTGCTGCCTATCGGCATTTCGTTCTATTCTCTGCAGGCGGTATCCTACCTGATCGACGTATACCGCGGCACGGTCCGCGCGGACCGCAACCTCGGCCGGCTCATGCTGTTCCTCGGCTTTTTCCCGCAGATCATGGAGGGCCCGATCTGCCGCTATGGGCAGACCGCCCTGCCGCTGTGGGAGGGCCGCCCGCTCACATGGAAAAACCTGACCTTCGGCATGCAGCGCATCCTGTTCGGCATGATGAAAAAGATCGTCATCGCCGACCGGCTGAACATCCTGATCAAAAACGTGTTCTCCAGCCCCGCCACCTTTGACGGCGGCATCACCGCCCTTGCGATGGTGTGCTACACCTGCCAGCTGTACATGGAATTCTCAGGCACGATGGACGTCGTCATCGGCAGCGCGGAGATCTTCGGCATCCGGCTGCCGGAAAACTTCCGCCAGCCCTTCTTCTCGGCGAGCATCCAGGAGTTCTGGATGCGCTGGCATATCACGCTCGGCGCATGGTTTAAGGACTATATCTTCTATCCCCTCTCCATGTCCGGCCCGCTCAAAAAGCTGACCGGCGCCGCGCGCCGGCGGCTGGGCAGCCACTTTGGGCCGCTGCTGGCGGGCTCGGTCGCTCTGTTCGCCGTTTGGCTGTGCAACGGCCTGTGGCACGGCGCGGGCTGGCAGTACATCTTTTTCGGCCTGTACCACTTTGCGCTCATCCTGTGCGGCAGCCTGACCGCGCCGCTCTCGCAGCGCATCGCCGGCGCGCTGCACATTGACCGCGACACCGGGCCCTGGCGCATGTTCCGCATCGCGCGCACAGCGCTGCTGGTCTGCGTGGGCGAGCTGTTCTTCCGCGCGGACGGCCTGCGCGCCGGGCTATCCATGTTCTGCCGCATGGTCACGGATTTTTCCCTGCGCTCCTTCACGGACGGCACGTTCCTCGGCCTTGGCATGGACAAGCACGACTTTTTCATCGTCATCGTCGCCGTACTGCTCGTATTTGCGGTCGGCCTCATGCGGGAGCGCGGCATCTCCCTGCGCGAAACGGTCGCGCGGCAGCATATCGCGGTCCGCTGGTCGGTGTATTACGCCGCCATCCTTTTTGTCATCATTTTCGGCGCTTACGGCATCGGCTATGTGCCGGTCGACCCGATCTACGCCGCGTTTTAAGGAGGTGCCCTCATTATGAAAACCTGTATTCGGCCGCTCGCCAGGGGCACATGCTTCCTTGTGCTGCTCGGCGCGCTGCTGCTGGCAGCCTCCTTCCTGTTCATGCCGAAAAACAACCACAAGGCGTTCGGCATGGGGCATGATGAGCTGCTCGCGGGCGGCATTCTGGGCGAGCGCGAAAACTCGATCGACGTACTCGTTGTCGGCGACAGCGAAGCATACAGTTCGATTTCCCCCATGCAGATGTGGGAGCAGCACGGCTTCACCTCCTACCTGTGCAGCACCTCGGGCCAGCCGCTGTACGATTCGCACCGTTTCCTGCGGCAGGCGCTCGAGCGTCAAAGCCCCAGGGTGGTCATCCTCGAGACCAACGCGATCTTCCGGCCCTATAAATTCAACGACTACCTGCTCTCGCGCGCCAAGTCGCTGTTCTCGGTGCTGCGCTACCACGACCGCTGGAAAGCGCTGACGGTCAACGACCTCAGCCGCCCGATGGACTACACCTGGACGGACGACCTCAAGGGCTTCCGCTACAACGCCAAAACCGCGGCAGCCGACGCGCGGCATCATATGCTGCCCAGCGACGAGGTGCAGGAGATCCCCTCGCTCAACCGCATCTGTCTGAGCGAAATGCTCGCCCTGTGCGAGGAGCGCGGCGCGCAGCTGGTGCTCGTCAGCACGCCGAGCACGGTCAACTGGAACTACGCGCGCCACAACGCCGTCGCGGCTTTCGCCGCGGAGCACGGTTTGACCTACCTTGACCTCAACCTCATGCAGGACAAGGTGCCGATCGACTGGAAAACCGACACCCGCGACAAAGGCGACCATCTCAATTACCGCGGCGCGGTCAAGGTGAGCACATACCTCGGTGCGTACCTCAAGCAGGCCTTTGACCTGCCCGACCACCGCGCGGATGACGCTTTTGCCGCCTGGAGCAACGCGCTTACGCGCTACCACAACACGGTCAGCATCTGACCGGTCTCCCTCTCCGCCCGCAGGACAGGCATTCGCCTGCCCCGCGGGCCTTTTCGCTGCGCAAGGCCGCACCTTGCTGCATGATAAAAGGGCTGCGAACCTTTGGGGTTCGCAGCCCTGCTTATCTATTATAAGTACAGCTCGTTCTCCTGCCGTTTTTCCATGAACGGCGCGAGCTTCTGCGAAAGCATCTGCAACACCGGCGCCGGCAGGGCGCGCGCCTTCTGCGGGCACACTGCCACGCAGCGCATGCAGGTGATGCAGCGCGCGGCGTCGGTCTGCGCCGGATTTTCGGCTGAGATCGCGCCTGCGGGACATTCCCGCGCGCAGGTGCCGCACGCATTGCAGGCTTCCGTTGCCTGCGGCGCCGTGGGCATGCCCGCCCACTCCTTATACGGGCGGTTGCCCGGCGTATGCGGCGCAGCCAAGTCCCCCTGTTCGAGCTTGGCCGCGATGCGCGCGCCGAATTCCGCCAGCTGTGCTGCATCCTGCGCATCCGGCCGCCCTGCCGCGAGCGGACGCACAATCGAGTGCTCGGCGAGCAGCGCGGCAGAGGCGATCACGCGGAATCCCTGTCCTCCCAGCAGGTCATCCAGCTCGACGAGCGCGTCCTCATACGCGCGGCCGCCGTAAACCGCCGCCGAAATGGCGCGGGCGCCCTCTCCCCGATACGCCCGCAGCCGCTCTGCCATCAGCGCCGGCAACCGTCCGCCGTAAACCGGCCCCGCAGTGAGCACCACATCGTCCTTCCCAAACGAATGTGCCTGCGTGTCCGGCCGGCAAAGGTCGATCTCCTCCACCTGCTCTGCGATCTGCTGCGCGAGCAGCAGCGCCGCCCGGCGTGTGCCGCCCGTGGGGCTGAACTGCAATACCGTGATCCTGTCCAGCATAACAATCCTTCCTTTTTCATGTTGCTGTTTGGAACCAGTATAGCACAATCTTCGCCGCCGTTCAAATCCCCCGGTTTCCCGCTTTACGCCTTACGCTTCATGGCGCGGTACGCCGCAGCGGCGATGTCGTCCGCGGTCAGGTTGTATTCCTTCATCAGGAAGTCCTGCGGGCCGACCTGGCCGAAGCGGTTCTGAATGCCCACGCGCTCGAGCGACACGAGGCACTTTTCGGTCAGCACATTGGCAACCGCCGAGCCGAGGCCGCACGAAACCTGATGGTTCTCTGCGGTCACGATGCAGCCGGTCTCCTGCGCCGCCTTGATGACGAGCTCCTCATCCAGCGGCTTCCAGGTGTGCATATCGATCACGCGGGCGGACACGCCTTCCTGCGCGAGCAGCTCCTCCGCCTTGAGTGCCTCGTCCAGCATGATGCCGGAGGCGATGATGGTCACGTCCTTGCCGTCCTTCAGAGTGACGCCCTTGCCGATCTTGAACTCCGAGCCGTCTGCGTAGACCGTGGTAAACGCCTTGCGGATCAGGCGCATATAGGACGGGCGGTTATCTGCCGCCAGCTTTTTGGTCAGGGACTTTGTCTGCACGATGTCGCACGAGTCGATGACCACCGCGTTCGGGATGGTCATATACAGCGCGCAGTCCTCAAACGGCATATGGGTCGCGCCGTTGAACGCCGCCGTGACGCCCGGGTCCGAGCCGATCACGTGCACCGGCAGTTCGGAATAGCCCGCAGCCAGGAACGCCTGGTCGAACATACGGCGGGAGGCGAAGCAGCCGAACGAGTGCACGAACGCGGTCAGGCCGGTCGCCGCCATGCCTGCGGCAACGCCCATTGCGTTCTGCTCCGCGATGCCCGCGTTGAACGTGCGCTCCGGAAATGCCTTTTGCAGCTTGCCGGTGTTGATGCAGCCCATCAGGTCGCAGTCGATGTGCACCAGCTTGTCGTTTTCGGCCATCATCTCGAGCATGGCCTCTACATAGCCGTCGCGGTTGGCGCGGCTGTCCTTTTCATGCTTGCCAATCAGGGTTATGCTCATCTTGTTCTCCCTCCCTTACTTCCCGTTTTTGACCGCTTCGAGCGCCGCTTCCGCTGCCGCGATCGCTTCGTCCCACTGCTCCTGCGTCGGCTGCGAGGAGTGTGCGCCCGAAGGCTCTGCAAAGGTCGCGCCCTTGCCCTTGACCGTGTTCAGGATCAGGCAGCTCGGCTGGCCCTTGCAGGCATAGGCCTGTTCGATCGCATTGTAGATCTGCTCGACGTCATTGCCGTCCTCTACGTTGATGACATTCCAGCCAAATGCGTCGAACTTCGCGCCGATGCCCTTGCCGTGGCTCATGACGTCCGCCACCGCGCCGTCCAGCTGGCGCTTGTTGTCGTCCACCAGGCAGATGAGGTTGTCCAGCTTGTAGTGCGCGGCAAACTGCGCGCCCTCCCAGATCTGGCCCTCGTCCGCCTCGCCGTCGCCGATGGCAACGAACACATGGTTATCGCGGCCCTGCACGCGGCTGCCGAGCGCCGCGCCGATGGCCTCGCTCATGCCCTGACCGAGCGAGCCGGTGGTCAGGTCAACGCCGACCGTCTTGTTGCGGTCGGTGTGGGACGGGAAATCCGTACCCGGCTGGTTGAGCGTGTACGCGCTCTCCATCGGGTAGTAGCCCTTGAGGCCGAGGGTCGCATACATCACCGGGCCGCCGTGGCCCTTGGAGAGCACGAACCAGTCGCGGCCCTCCCAGCGGGGGTTCTTGGGGTCAATGTTCATGACCGCGCCATACAGCACCGCCATCGCATCCGCCATCGACATCGAGCCGCCGACATGGCCGAAGCCGCGCGAGCCGATGATCTTCAGCGTTTCCAGGCGGATCTCCGCTGCGAATACGCGCAGTTCATGCAGTTTCTGCTGATCCATAATTTCCTCCTTGTGTTATAAGGTACAAAAGTGAAAAACACGCGCCCGCCCGTAAAACTGCGGACGGGCGCTTCATATTTGTTTTTACTTGATGCGGGCGATGTCCTTTGCGAGCTTTTTCTTCATCTCGAGGTTGGACTGGCGCGCGATCATAATGCGCTGCGCCTGCGGCGAGCCTGCGCCGTGCATGGACTCGGGCAGGTAGCCGACTGCGGCCGTGCCCATCGTCATGTTCTCGATCAGGCGGAGCACACGCATACGGTCCTCGGTCGGCACCGAAGCCACGCCCTTGAGGTACTTCTCGATGTAATCGTGGGTCGCCGGGTTGCGGTAATCCGCCTCGGACGGCTGGGTGACCATCAGGCCGCCCGCGAGGTCCTGCGCCAGACGCGCGATGTCGTACGGGAAACGGGTGACGTTCTGCTTGCACACGTTCGCGAGCAGCAGGTCAATGAGGTAGTTGCCCGCCTTTGTCTTGGTGCCCTGGCTGGAGCACGCGATACCGCAGCAGTACAGGGTCTCATTGAGGTGGGTCATCTCAATGATCTTATCCTTGACGTGGGACGCCTTTGCGCAGCCCGCCATCTCGGTTGCGAGCGCGGTCGCGCCGATCAGCACGTCGCCTACGCCGACCTTGCAGCCGCCGTAAGACTGGCGGTGATAGCCTGCGAAGCGCTCTACCATCATGCCGGCGAACTGTACTTCGCCGTTCAGGAAGATCATGTCGTTCGGGATGAATACGCGGTCGAAGATGACCAGCACTTCGTGGCCGCCGTATACCTTGTTGCCGACGTCGATATCGTTGTACTCCTCCAGCTTGCGGGTGTCGCAGGACTGACGGCCGAGGATCAGGGT
>USLE01000011.1 GCA_900555465.1 uncultured Butyricicoccus sp. | reverse complement strand
GCAAAGGCATGGTTCTCTCCCCCTCTCAGCACGCGCTCGACCGCGCTGGAAAACTCCCTCCATTCCTCGGTCTTTTCCGCAAGGCGGGTGCGCCCCTCGTCGGTCAGGTGGTAATACTTGCGCACGCGCGCGCCGTCCGCCGTCCGCTCGTAGGACTGCACCAGCCCCTGATTCTCCAGCGTGTGCAGCAGCGGGTACAGCGTGCCCGCCTTGAGCGAAAACGTGTCGTCCGACCGCTCGCGCAGGCGCTCGATCATCTGGTAGCCGTACAGATCGTCCTCCTCGAGCAGGCGCAGGATGAGCAGCCCCGTGCTCCCCGCGAGCAGGCTCTTGTCGATTGCCATTGTCCTTCCCTCCTTATATCGGTGTTCGATATAATTATTATATATCGATATTCTATATATGTCAAGCTGTACAGAAAGATATCCCGTAAATTGTCAAAATCACGCTTGACATCTTTCAGCTACAGTTGTAGTATTTAATCAAACCACACATGTAGTTGAATATGCAAGGAGGGATTCCATGTCCGGCAAGAACACCCTGTCCGACGCGGAGCTGACCGTGATGAAGCTGCTCTGGCGCGCGGGCGAGCCTCTGCCGTCCGCCGAGATCGCCAAGCGGCTCGAGCCGGAGACCGGCTGGTCGTTCTCGACCGTGTCCACCCTGCTGGGCCGCATGGCGGAAAAGCAGGCCATCGGCCACGAAAAGCGCGGCAAGGCGTACTATTACCGCCCGCTGATCGCGGAGGACGATTACAAAAAGCGCGAGACCCGCTCGTTCCTCGGCAAGCTGTTCGACGGCCGCGCGAGCGACCTGCTCGCCGCGCTCGTCGCGTGCGACGAGGTCACCGCGGAGGATATCGAGGCGATCCGCGAGAAATTCGGGCTGAAATAACGCGCGATTGGGGGGATTTTTATGCAAAACGAGGTGCTCCGCACGCTGTGCATCCTGTCCGCGACGGGCGCGGTGCTGACGCTGGCGGTTTACGCGCTCGCGCCGCTCGCGCGGCGGTTTTTGCCCGCGCGGTGGCTGAAAAACGCGGCGACGCTCGTGCTGCTCGCGTATGCGCTGCCGGTGTGGCTGGCGCTGCCGCCGCTCTCCGCCCTGCTGCCGGCGCGCTGCGCGCCGCAGGCGCAGGATACGCCGCCCGCTGTCGCCAAGACCGCGCAAACCATGCAGGCCGAACCGGTGCAGACAGCCGCCGACCCGGAGCAGGCACAGCAGACCATCCCGGTCGTGCATGACGAGGCGGCGGCGCAGCCGCGGCCATTCCCGTCCGTGCTGGTGCTCGCGGTATGGGGCGCGGGCGCGGCAGTCATGCTGTGCCGCACGCTGGTTTCGTACGCCGTGTTCCGGCGGCGGCTGAAAGCGCAAAGCGAGCCGGTCGAGGTGTGCGCACTGCTCGAGGTCTGCCGCGCTGAAGCCGGTGTGCGGCGGCGGGTGCGGCTGTACCGCACGGCACTTGTGCGCGCGCCCGCGTTGGCAGGGCTTGTGCGCCCGGCCATCCTGCTCCCGTGGGGGGATTTTTCAGCGGATGACCTGCGCGCCGCCCTGCTGCACGAGCTGCACCATCTCAAAAGCCGCGACCTTGCCCGCAAGTGGCTGGCCGCGCTGGTGCAGTGCGTGCACTGGTGGAACCCATTCGCGTATCTGGCCGCGCGGCTGCTGCACCAGAGCTGCGAGACTGCCTGCGACCTCGCCGTGACCGGCAAGATGAACAGCGCGGGGCGCGCGGCGTACATGAAAGCCGTGCTGACGTTCGCGGCGGCGGGCGTGAAGGCGCCGCCGCTCACCACATCCATGAGCGCCGGCGGGCGCGAGATAGAGAGGAGATTTATCATGATTGCAAGACAGAAACCCATGAAGTTGTTCGCAAGGTTAACCGCGCTGGCGCTGACCGCGTGCCTGCTCGTGTCCGGGCTGGGCGTGGGGGCGGTGGCACTGGATGCAAGCGAGGGGAAACTTCTATCCTATTCCCAAGATGACCTCTTCCCACACAGCACACTTCACTTTGAGGTAAATATTGGAAACAGCAAAAACTGGCCGAGCTGGCTTGGGAAAGTCGTTGGCGCGGACAAAAAGATTGATGTAACACTCACCGTGGCTGATGTGCGGGATCGGAAAGGACAATACAGCCGCACGAATTATATCACGTTATCTGGCGTGAACGGCACATATCGTCTGACTGGGGCTGGCGGTCCGGGCTGGGGGCCGCTTGATGACAGCGAAAACCCTGATATCTTTATGGTGCAGAACTATAACCGGCAGATCTCCAACTGGTATTCTACCCCTGACGAATCGCATGACTATGTAATTCCCTGCACGCCTGACAGCGGCGAATCCGAAATGATACTGCTGCGTCTGGTTTACACCGAGCCGGATGCAAACCCGCAGATAGAGATCTGTTTTACCCGTGAAGATGATCAATCAAGAAATGTTACCTCAGACCCTCTCCTTTGCCGCGCAGACGTATTTCATGCGGTTGCAGGCAGCATCTCCTACACAGGTCTTTTGGCTCCGTCCAACGTGCTGAATGAGACCAGCCGGTACTACTATTCGCAAATTCCCACCATCTTCGGTATCTCTGAAGTGAATTACCAAAACGCTAAAGTCAATGGTATTCAAATCAGCTTGCAAAAGGCTTCTGCAAATCAGCTTATATTCGGGTACTCCATTACCCGTCCTGAACCTGTTGCATATCGCATTGTTGTGCGTTCCATGACGGACTTTGTTCCTCTTGCTCTGACAGAGGGTTCGGGCTATTACTTTTCCGTACCTTTGGATGGCATGATTCATGCGACAACAGATTTTGAAGAAATGGTCTCCGGCGAAACCTACCGCGTGGAGATCGCCCTGCTGGACGCCTCCGGTTCGGTCATCTACCGCCAGCTCGAGCATGTGACCATCCCATGAGCAAAAACCTGTTGTTATTCTCCGCTGCCGTCCTGCTCTGTGCGCTGTTTGTGTTTGCCATCCTATGTTCTTTATAAAAGGCTGTCGCCCCGCGCGGCAGCCTTTTTGCTGCCTGCCCGCTTGACAAACCGCCGCCCGCGGCCTATGCTAAATAATAATTAAAAGGATGTAAAGGGGCGGTAATCTATGGAAAATGACGCACAGGCCCGCAAATATAAGCAGCTTACCGAAGCCCCGGTCGAGCCGCTGATCTGCAAAATGGCCGTGCCGACCATCATCAGCATGCTCATCACCTCGATTTACAACATGGCGGATACGTTCTTTGTCGGCTGGCTCGGCACGAGCGCGACCGGCGCGGTTGGCGTGGTGTTCCCGCTGATGGCGCTCATTCAGGCGGTCGGCTTTTTCTTCGGACAGGGCTCTGGCAACTACATCTCGCGCCAGCTCGGCGCGCAGCACCGCGAGGAGGCCGCCCGCATGGCCGCGACCGGCTTTTTCTCCGCGCTCGCGGCGGGCGCGGTCATCATGGTCATCGGGCTGGTGTGCCACACCCCGCTCTGCCGCCTGCTCGGCGCGACCGATACCATCCTCCCCTATGCGCTCGATTACATGTGCATCATCCTGATCGGCGCGCCGTGGATCACCGCCGCGCTCGTGCTCAACAACCAGCTGCGCTTGCAGGGCAACGCGACCTATGCGATGGTCGGGCTGGTCTCGGGCGGCGTGCTCAATATCGCGCTCGACCCGCTGTTCATCTTCATGTTCGATATGGGCATTGCGGGCGCGGCTGTTGCCACCATTTTGAGCCAGTTCATCAGCTTCTGCCTGCTGCTGCTCGGCGTCCGGCTGTCGGGCGGCATCCAGATCCGGCTGCGCCTGTTCTCCCCCAGCCGCAAGCGCTTTCTCGCGCTGGCGGGCGGCGGCGTGCCCAGCCTGTGCCGGCAGGGGCTGGCGTCCATCGCGGTCACCTGCCTGAACACCGCCGCCCGCCCCTATGGCGACGCGGCCATCGCCGCGATGAGCATCGTCACCCGCGTTTCGCAGTTCGCAGGCTCCGCGATGATCGGCTTCGGGCAGGGCTTCCAGCCCGTGTGCGGCTTCAACTACGGCGCGCGCAAGTATGACCGGGTCAGCCGCGGGTTCCGGTTCTGCGTCAAGATATCGACCGCCGCGCTGGTGCTGCTCGCGGTCGTGGGCTGGATCTTCGCCCCGCAGGTCATCGCCATCTTCCGCGCGGACGACCCCGAGGTCATCCGCATCGGCGCGGCGACCATGCGCTGGCAGTGCATCTCCTTCCCGCTCATCGGCTGGTCGACCATGTGCAACATGCTGCTGCAGAACATCGCCATGACCGTGCGCGCGAGCATCGTCGCCGCAGCGCGGCAGGGGCTGTTTTTCATCCCGTTTGCACTCATCCTGCCCATTTTCTTCGGCCTGCAGGGCGTGCAGGTCTGTCAGGCGGTCAGCGACGTTTGCGCGTTCTTCCTCGCGATCGCGCTGACCCTGCCCGTGCTGCATATGCTGTCCCGGCTTGCCGATCACCAGCATAGCATACACAATGCGTAATATTTTAAAATAATACTACAAATCGGAGAATTATTATGTGTGACTTCCATCTTGACCCCACCCTGTACGATGGCCGCCCGGCGGACTGCGCCGGACGCGACGCGGTCGAAACCGCGTGCTATGACTTCCTCGACGGCCTCGGCGTGCCCTACCAGCGCGCCGACCACGACGAAGCGCCCTCCATTGAGGCGTGCGCCGCGGTCGAGCAGCTGCTCGGCGCCGCCATCTGCAAAAACCTGTTTTTGTGCAACCGGCAGAAGACCCGGTTCTACCTGCTGCTCATGCCGGGCGACAAGCCGTTCCACACCAGGGATGTGACCGGCCAGCTCGGCTGTTCACGCCTGTCGTTCGCAGGCGAGGAGCCGATGCGCGAGCTGCTCGGCGTCACGCCCGGCTCGGTGTCCGTGCTCGGCCTGATGAACGACACCGAGGGCCGCGTCCAGCTGGTCATTGACCGCGATGTGCTGAAGCCTGACTGGTTCGGCTGCCATCCCTGCCGCAACACCTCGTCCCTGCGTATCGCGACCGCCGACCTGACGGGCAAGATCCTGCCCGCCCTGCACCATGAGCCGGCCTATGTCTCTCTGTAAGGCAAAAAACCGTTTGTTTCGGCTGCAAAATATGGTATACTGGTAACAGAATTTACAAGGAAAGCAGGCGATCCATCATGGAACGGACGTATATCATGCTCAAGCCGGACGCTTTGCAGCGCGGCATTTCGGGCGAGATCATCGCGCGCATCGAGCGCAAGGGCTACCGCATCACGCACATGAAGACCATGCAGCTGGACGAGGCCATCCTGCGCGAGCACTACGCGCATATCGTAGACAAGCCGTTCTTCCCGCCCACGGTCGAGTATATGACGAGCGGCCCGGTGCTGGCGATGGTCGTGGAGGGCGAAAACGTCATTCAGGGCATGCGCACGCTCATGGGTCCGACCAAAAACGAGGACGCGATGCCCGGCACGATCCGCGGCGACTTCGCCAGCTCGACCACGTTCAACGTGATCCACGGCTCGGACGCGCCCGAGACCGCCGAGATCGAGATCCGCCGCTTTTTCGGGGAGGTGTGAGGCTTGCCCCGTCCCAAAATCCGTATCACGCTGGCCGAACAGCGCGGCCCGAGAGGCTGCCACCGCGGCCACAAGCCGGGCGACAGCTTCGACTTTGACACCGAGCGCGGCAACCTGTGCCCGATGGCGATGCATGTCGCCTTTCCCTATATTGACATCCTGCGCTACGGCGGCGAGATCCCCGGCGAAGCGCCCGGCACGGCGCGCTTCTGCTGCCCGGATGTGGATACGCTCAATATTTTCAAAATCGAGCGCGTATCAGAATAGTATATGATGCAATAAAAAGGACGTTTCCGGTTGGAAACGTCCTCTTTTACTATTCCAATGTGCTGTAATAATCCGTGTCCAGAATCGCGTCGCCGATCTCCTGGAACCGGCGGGCGTAGGCGGTCATCTCCGCGATCTCCTCGTCCGTCATGCCCTCGTTCCAGACCACCGCTCCGTTTTTCACATAGGCCTTATCGTTCAGCCATGTTCCGTCCGAGAAGATGGCATAGCCCTCATAGGCGGGGTCAAACGCATCCTGCCCCATTGTGCGCGGCGCGGGCAGGCCGAACAGATTGGCGAGCGTCGGCAGCAGGTCGACCGTTTGCAGGGTCTTATCCACGGTCATGGGCGTGCAGCCCTCGTACCAGATAAAGCAGGGCGTGCGCTCGAGCAGGCGGCCGCCCGCTGCCTCCGAGTATGCCTCGAGCACCGCACGGTCGGTTAGGCCGTAGGCATAGTGGTCGTCGTAGACGCAGATCACCGTGTCGTCCAGCAGCCCGTCCGCCTCCAGCCGCTCGAGCAGCGCCGCGAACATGTCGTCGGTCAGGCGCGCCTTGGCGAACAGCCCGTTGATCTCGTAGGGGCGGCTGTCGTCCAGATACTCCGGGTGCTGCTCGAGCGCGTAGGTGGTCAGCGCGTCGATCTCGTCGTAGCCGAGGTGGCCGCTGTAGGTGATGATAAAGCTCAGGAAGGGGGCCTCGTTCACCATGCGCTCATAAAGCTCGTCACAGTCGATCAGGAATTCATCCACGCCCGCCTGCAGCTCGCTCTCCGCGTAGTCCAGCGCGGAATAATACTGCTCATAGCCGAACGCCTGATGCATCGCGCCGCGGTTGTAGAACTTGGCCTCGCTCTTGTGGAACGAGTTCGCGGTGTAGCCCGCATCCTCAAACAGACTGCCCATCGCGTCCGGGAACGCGCTACGGCTGAGCGAATAGGCGACGTTGCCGTTCGCGTAGGGATAAATGCCGGTCTGCGCGGCGAACTCGGTGTTAAAGGTGTAGCCGTTGGAATACTGCGGGGTGTAAAATTCGGAAAAGTTGATGCCCTCGCTTTGCAGGCGCGCGAGCGTGGGGGTGTTTTCCTCGTTCAGCACGAAATCATCCACGCTCTCGAGCTGCACCAGAATCAGGTTTTTGCCCGCGAGCAGACCGGTCATCTCGTTGTCCTGATGCGCGGGGCGCTCGTCGAAAAATGCGTCGATCTGCGCCGTCTTTTCCGCTGCGTCCGCATCGGGCATGACCGACAGCCACGCATCGCGCAGCACGAACTGGTACGGCCCGGTCAGCGCGAGGTCGTAGGACGAGGAGGAAAACCGCTCGTACTCATATCCGCTTGACTCCCATGCGTCCCAGTCCAGCGTTTCGGGCACGGGCGCGTACAGGCGCGGCGCGACCAGCTGGGTCAGCACGAAAAACAGCCCGAGCGCCGGGCACACGCGGCGGCGCGCCGTCTTTTCGGGCAGCGACCGCACGCCCAGCACGCCCCAGAGCACGAGCAGCGCCACCACCAGCACGAACCGCCAGTCGATCAGCTGGCGGACGTAGCTCACGAAGTCCAGCCCCTCGCCCGCGAACAAAAAGTCAGCCAGAAACAGGAAGCGATCGAAAATGCGCCACACGCCGTACTGCACCACCGCGTAAACCGCCCACACCGCGTAGAGCACGCCGTACAGCACGCGCCCCCAGCGGCGCGGCGGCAGCAATGCCAGCGCGGCAAACAGCGCGCCGAAGCCCAGCGAAAACAGGTTCGGCGCCGCGGCATACAGCGGATAATACGCGCCGCTGTCCGTGGCAGCGCGCAGCGTCAGGTCGAGCAGCCAGAACGGGAGCACGGGCAGCAAGACCCGAAGCATTCGCCCCAGCCATTCCTTTTTGTCCATATCCGCCGTCCCTCCTGTCTATATGAAAGACAGTATACGGCGTTTTGCAGAAAAATGCAACTCAAACCGGATATTTGCGGAACAATCCGGGCGGGATGCCCACATGCTTGCGAAAGCTGTGGATGAAATTCTCCTCGCTGTTGTAGCCGGTCGCATAGGCGATCTCGCCTACGGTCTGGCGGGTCGAGGTCAGCAGGTACTTTGCCTTGTCGATGCGGCGCAGCACAATATATTCATAGGGCGAATAGCCGGTGCGCGCCTTGAACGCGCGCGAAAAATGCGAGGGGCTGAGGTTGACCGCCGCGGCGGCCTCCTGCACGGAAAGCGGCCCGTACAGGTTGCGGTTCATATAGCGGATGGCCTGCGCGATGCGGTCGCTGCCGTCCTGCGCAGCGGGGCGCTCCTCGAGCAGCAGCAGGCAGAGCAGCCGGTGCAGCAGCTGCGAGCACGCGGCCTCGCTCGGCCGCTCGTCCGCCGCGCAGCCGCTCAGGAGCCCGTCCAGCAGGCGCGCGATCTCCGGGACCCCGGCGGGGGCGAACACCTGCCGGCCGCCGTGCGCCTGCAAGATGCGGCGGTAGAAATCGCGCGTGTTGAGGCCGTTGAACAGAAGCCATGTGAATTCCAGACCGTCCGACCCCGCGTAGCGATAGGGCTCCCGGCAGTCGAATAGCACAACCTGCCCGGCTGTCGCGAGCGTTTCCACGCCGCCGAGGGTCAGCTCCATCGCGCCCGCATGGATGAGGAACAGCATGATGTTCTGGTTGTGGTCGCCCTGCCGCGCGATCTCGGATTCATGGCTGAAAGAGTACAAACTGCTGCAAAAATAGTGTCCGCAGCGCGTTAGGTAATAAAAAAGTTCGCGCGCCAGCGAGGACGGTGTGAAAAAGTACCGCTCCGAGGTCTGGTGCACCCCGCTCTCGGGTATCAGCATGGGACTCACGCTCCTTTCCTCTATGGTAGCAGACCCGTGTCTGGCGCGCAAGAATAAAATAGCAGGATTTCGCAGTTTTTGGGCGCATTGTATCATTGGCAAGCAGGATATACGGCGGTATAATAGGGCCATCAAACAGGGAAACACCCCCGCACGGAACCCACACAAGGAGGAGCAAAGCATATGAAAATCGCATTTGACGTTGACGTACTGGCAAAGCAGATGTCGATCAACGACTATGTGCATAAAGTCGCCGACTGGGGCTACAAGTACATCGAGCAGTCCCCGCACCCGCGGATCAACCCGTTTTACAAGCACCCGCTGTTCTCTAAGGAGTGCCAGGCGGAGTACAAGCAGGCCCTGAAGGAGACCGGCGTGGAGATATCCTCCTTCATTGTAGTCTACCGCTGGTCCGGCCCGACCGAGGAGCAGCGCCAGCACGCGGTTGCCAACTGGAAGCGCATGATCGAGATCGCAGTCGACATGGGCGTGCCGGTCATCAACACCGAGTTTTCGGGCGACCCCAACCAGCAGGAGCTCTGCAACGGCATGTTCTACAAGTCGATGGAGGAGCTGCTGCCGATCATCGAGCGCGAAGGTCTGCGCGTCGAGCTGCAGTCCCATCCGTATGACTTCGTCGAGCTCAACGACGAGGCCTGCGACATCGTTAAGTCCTTCCGCTCCAAGAACCTGGGCTATGTGTACTCGGCCTCCCACGGCTTCTTCTACGACCAGGGCAAGGGCGACGTGCGCCACATGCTCAAATACGCAGGCGAGGATCTGACCCACGTCCTGCTCGCGGACACCTGGAACCAGACCAAGGACTGCCGCTACATCCTCAATCCGCCCTGGCTCAACAGCCGCGGCCGCGCGGACGTCACCATCCACCAGCACACCGCGATGGGCGAGGGTGAGGTCGACTTTGACGGCATCTTCGAGACCCTGCGCGAGATGGATTTCGCCAACAAGCAGCTCGCGCCCGACGCGCCCAAGGTCGGCGGCGACAACATCATCTGCGTGTCCTACTTCGGCTTCCCGGAGAAGATGGACCAGCAGGCTCCCGAGGCGCTCGAGCGCATCAAGCGCGAGCTTCTGTAAGACTTCCTTTCTTTATCTCTATACACATCCTTACATGGCGCCGCGCCGAAAGCCCTTCGGTTTTCGGCGCGGTTTGCTGCTTCCGGACGTGCAAAACCAGTTTTAACACCTTTTTTACAGACCGTCCGCCCTTTTCCCCTTGACTGTGCCCCGATTTGTCCGCATAATAGGATTGGGTGAGAGTATGCAACCGAAAGGAGAAAATACAGGAATATGAACGAGAAACTTGAACTGCTGCGCTCGAAAAAGGGCTTTATCTGCGATATGGACGGTGTCATCTATCACGGCAACCGTCTGCTCGAGGGTGTGCCGGAATTTGTAGACTGGCTCCAAAAGGAAAACAAGAGCTTCCTTTTCCTGACCAACTCGTCCGAGCGCTCGCCGCTCGAGCTTCAGCAGAAGCTGGCGCGCATGGGGCTTGAGATCGGCGAGGAGCATTTCTACACCTCTGCGCTCGCGACCGCGAAGTTCGTCGCCAGCCAGAAGCCCGGCGCTTCCGCCTATGTCATCGGCGCGCCCGGCCTGGTCGGTGCGCTGTACGAGGCCGGCATCGTGATGAACGACGTGGACCCGGACTACGTCATCGCGGGCGAGACCAACACCTACAACTACCAGACCATCCTCAAGGCGGTCGATCTGGTCAACAAGGGTGCGCGCCTGATCGCGACCAACTCCGACCTGACCGGCCCGTCCGAGCAGGGCATCATCCCCGCCTGCCGCGCGCTGGTCTCCCCGATCGAGCTGGCGACCGGCAAAACCGCGTATTACGTCGGCAAGCCCAACCCGCTGATGATGCGCACCGGCCTGCGCCTGCTGGGCGTGCACTCGCACGAGGCGGTCATGGTCGGCGACCGCATGGACACCGATATCGTCGCGGGCATCGAGACCGGTCTGGACACCGTGCTCGTGCTGTCCGGCTGCACGACCACCGCGGACGTGGAGAACTACGCTTACCGGCCGCATTATATCCTGAACGGCGTGGGCGATATCCCGCCCGCAAAGTAACACCTGCAAAACAGCCTCAAAAAACCCGCCATCCGGCGGGTTTTCTTTTTGGGTGTGGATACTTTTCGGACAATCCTGTGCTATACTGAAAGCAATAAAAGGAGGGATCGACATGGCGGGACACATTCTTTTAGCAGAGGACGACAAGGCGCTGTCGGCGCTCATGCAGGACTTTTTCCGCGCCGCGGGCGTGCAGGTGACCCCGGCGTATGACGGCGGGCAGGCGCTCGCCCTCGCGCAGGAGCACACCTTCGACCTGCTGGTGCTGGACGTGATGATGCCGCATCTCAACGGCCTTGAGGTCTGCGCGGCGGTGCGGCGCGAGAGCGATGTGCCGGTGATCTTCGTCACCGCGCTCGGGCAGGAGGGCGACACGCTCGCGGGCTTCCGCGCGGGCGCGGACGACTATGTAGTGAAGCCGTTCTCCTTCCCCGTGCTGGTGGCCAAGGCGCAGGCGCTCATGCGACGGGCGCGCGGCCTGCGGCTGGGCGCAAGCGAGCTGGGCTACGGCAGCATTTTGATGGACACCGCGACGGGCGCGGTCACGGTGGACGGCGCGCCGGTCGCCCTGCGCCCCAAGGAGGCGCAGATTTTGGAGCTGCTGCTGCGCGAGCAGGGGCGCACGGTATCGCGCGACCTGCTGATCGAGCGCGTGTGGGGCGTGGAGTTCGACGGCGACGAGCGCATGGTCGACCGCCATGTGGCGGGGCTGCGGAAGGCGCTCGGCACGGCGGCGCAGCATATCAAAGCGGTCTACGGCAAGGGGTACCGATTGGGGGGATCGTGATGAAAAAGCTGAAGGCATTCTGGCTGCGGCGCAGCATTGCGACGCGGCTGACCACGCTCATGGCGCTTATGCTGGTGCTGGTGTGCGCGCTGTGGACGTGGTTTGCATGGACAAAGGCAGCATACGAAGTAGACAGCAACGCTTCTCGCCACACAGCAAACAATTTTGAGAATATCATGGCAGTATTGGAAGATAAGCAATATGATTTTGCGCATATGCCCTATCCAAACACGCCGGAGTATTACCGCTTGAAATCCGATCTCTATGAAGTTTACGCCGATTCACCTTACAGCATACGATATTTCACCAACAACGAAACCGTCGTCGTCAATTCCGCATGGTGCGTGAAAGGATTGCTCCACTCCGACGAACCGGTTGGGTATGAAGAAGGCATTGTGGTCGATATCGGTGACTTTTCAGTCGATGAAATACAATCTTTTTATGACTATCTGGAGACGCAGGACGTCACACATGACTTGCCGCTTTGGAATCCGTTGCTGACCGTTTACGGTGTGCTGGACGATACCGTCTCCCCTCACCTTTTCTATCCGAACCGCATGGAAACGCAGGACGGGCAGCAGGTTTGGCGGGCAAGCCGGCCGGTCACCGAGCAGGATACCTGTCGGTTCTATTATCAGGACAGCCGCCCCGGTTCTGATTATAAACAGCATCTGGACGCCATGCGATGGGTACAAGCCCGACAGCGCGGTGTGAGTACTCTTGAATTAGAAGATTTAGCACGTCATAATTTTGCAGCAAATACATGGGCAAACCGATATCTTGTCATCCAATACACCTATGTGTATGATTATTATGCTGAGATCGCCGAATATTTCCGCAGTTTTCCCATGATGGTATTCCTTTTATGCCTGCTTCTCCTTTATCTGTTCTACATGGGCGTGCGCCGCGCGGTGGTCTACCCGCTGTACGACACCACCCGTCAGGCGCAGCACGTCGCGCACCTTGAGTTCGACCAGTTCCACCCGGACACCGCCCGCGGGGACGAGATCGGCCAGCTCAACCGTGCGCTCAGCGACATGGCGGGCGACCTGCACGCGCGCTGGGACAGCGAGCGCGACCTCGAGGACAAGCGGCAGCAGTTCGTCGCCGCGGCGAGCCACGACCTCAAGACCC
>USLE01000010.1 GCA_900555465.1 uncultured Butyricicoccus sp. | reverse complement strand
GCGCGTGAGCTCGTCCGCGGTGTACGCTTCGCCGCCCTGCGTCAGCCAGGTGTCCGGGTTGTGGCAGTAAACGCAGCGCAGCGGGCAGCCCTGCATAAAGACGACGTAGCGCACGCCCGGCCCGTCGACCGCGCCGAGCGACTGGATGGAGTTGACATAGCCTGTCATGCTGCACACAACCTTTCTCCATAGTTAATCATCTTATAATTACCTGCGTACTGGCCGCCTGTAGACGGCGGAGACGATGCCGCTGCGCGCGGCGGGCGCACAAGAGGGGAGACACCAAGGTTTCTCCCCTCTTGCGAATCACCCCATTCCCTTTAGGGCGCGCTGCGCGCGCAAGGGTAAGTGACGCCTTTCGGCTGCCGCCCATTTGCCATTGCAACAGGCAGGGGATTGGCTGCCACCCCGAAACGATGCGCGTACCGTTCACTGCTCCTACTCCGTAGGGCGCGACGACCTCGGCGCGCCAAAATGACTTGAGCCACGACTCGGTGCGCCGTGTATGCCCGTGCATCACGGGCTGAAATTGTGGCCTGCGCGGCCACACTGCGGACAAGAAGGGGAACACCTGCGGTTTTCCCCTTCTTGCGGGTCAACCCCATTCCCTTTAGGGCGCGCTGCGCGCGCAAGGGTAAGTGATGCTTTCCGTCTGCCGCCCATTTGCCGTATCACGGTAAGCAAAACAGATGCCACCTCAGTGGCGCGAGAAGGTGAATTGCCGAGCAATTTCATAGGGCGCGACGACTCGGCGCGCCAAACTGGCCCCCTCTTGTGCGCGAGGCGGCCGCGCAGGCCGCATTCCGGCCCGTGAAGCGTGGGCACATACGGCGCGTCCCACGAAACCCATTATCCCTCGGGCGTGCACTGCGCGCCCTACGGCTGCCATTGGGCAGGTCACATCTTTCGCTACTGAAAGCTGGGTACATCCTCCTGGAGGATGTCAGATCGCCTCGTGGAACGTGCGGGAGATGACCTCGCGCTGCTGCTCGCGGCTGAGCTTGTAGAAGTTGACCGCATAGCCGGATACGCGGATGGTCAGGTTGGGGTACTGCTCCGGGTGCTCATAGGCTGCCATGAGCGTTTCGCGGTTCATGACGTTGACATTCAGGTGGTGCGCGTTCTGCGCAAAGTAGCCGCCCATGATCGCGACCAGATTGTCCACGCGCTCCTCGTCGGTCTTGCCGAGCGCGCCCGGGGTGATCGAGAAGGTGTTGGAGATGCCGTCGCGGCAGTACTCATAGCTGAGCTTGGCAACCGAGTTGAGCGAGGCCAGCGCGCCCGACTTGTCGCGGCCCGACATCGGGTTCGCGCCCGGCGCGAGCGGCTCGCCCTTGCGGCGGCCGTCCGGCGTGTTGCCGGTCTTTTTGCCGTACATCACGTTGGAGGTGATGGTCAGGATGGACAGGGTGTGGATCGCGCCGCGGTAGAGCGGGTATGACTTAAGCGCCTCGTAGAACTTCTCAACCTGCTCGCAGGCGATGGCGTCCACGCGGTCGTCGTCGTTGCCGAACTTCGGGAAGTCGCCCTCAATCGTAAAGTCCACGATGACGCCGTTCTCCGGGTTGCGGATGGGGCGCACCTTGGCGTACTTGATCGCGGAGAGCGAGTCCGCCATGCAGCTCATGCCCGCGATGCCGAACGCCATCAGGCGGCGCACCTCGGTGTCGTGCAGCGCCATCTGGCTCTTCTCGTAGGCGTATTTGTCGTGCATATAGTGGATGGTGTTCATCGCGGAGACATAGGTCTTGGCCAGCCACGGGCGGTAGAAGTCCATGCGGCGGCAGACCTCGTCGTAATCGAGCACATCGCCCTCCATGACCGGCAGCTCCGGGCCGACCTGCTCGAACTTGTTCTCGTCGCGGCCGCCGTTGATCGCCATCATCATCAGCTTTGCGATGTTGGCGCGCGCGCCGAAGAACTGCATGTCCTTGCCCACGCGCATCGCGGAAACGCAGCACGCGATCGCGTAGTCGTCGCCGAAGTGCGGGCGCATCACGTCGTCGTTCTCATACTGAAGCGCATCCGTGTCGATCGAGGTTTTGGCGATGAACTTCTTCCAGTTTTCGGGCAGCTGCTCGCTCCACAGCACGGTCAGGTTGGGCTCGGCCGCGGGGTTTAAGTTGTACAGCGTGTTGAGCATGCGGTAGCTGTTTTTGGTGACCATGTGGCGGCCGTCCTCGCCGATGCCGCCGACCGCCTCGGTGATCCACATCGGGTCGCCGCCGAACAGTTCGTTGTACTCAGGCGTGCGCAGGTGGCGCGCCATGCGCAGGTGCAGCACGAAGTCGTCCATGATCTCCTGCGCCTCACTCTCGGTCAGGATGCCGGCCTTGAGGTCGCGCTCAAAGTAGATATCGAGGAAGGTGGAGGTGCGGCCGAGGCTCATCGCCGCGCCGTTCTGCTCCTTGATGCCCGCGAGGTAGGCAAAGTACAGCCACTGCACGGCCTCCTTTGCGTTTTCCGCCGGGCGGGTGATGTCAAAGCCGTAGGACGCGGCCATCTTGACCATGTCCTTCAGCGCTTTGATCTGGTCGGAGAGCTCCTCCGCGGTGCGGATCTCGGCTTCCGTGGTCGGGACCGCGCCGAGCGCGTCCTTGTCCTTCTGCTTTTCTTCGATCAGGCGGTCCACGCCGTACAGCGCGACGCGGCGGTAGTCGCCGATGATGCGGCCGCGGCCGTAGGCGTCCGGCAGGCCGGTCAGCAGGCCGACGTGGCGCGCCTCGCGCACGTCCTTGGTGTAAGCGGAGAACACGCCGTCGTTATGCGTCTTGTGATACTTAAACTCCTCCTCGATTTGGGGGGAGACCTCGTAGCCGTAGGCCTTGCACGCCTCGCGCACCATGCGCATGCCGCCGAACGGGTTGCAGGCGCGCTTTAACGGTTCGTCGGTCTGCAGGCCGACGATGATCTCGTTGTCCCTGTCCAGATAGCCCGGGCCGAATGCGGTGATGGTGATGACGGTATCCGTGTCGATGCTGCGCACGCCGCCCCTGTCGCGCTCCTCGGCGAGCAGGGCGTCGAACTTTTCGCGCAGCGCGGTGGTGCGTGCGGTCGCGGGCGCGAGGAAGGCGCCGTCGCCGTCATAGGGGGTGTAGTTTTTCTGGATGAAGTCGCGGACGTTGATCTCGTTCTGCCAAGCGCCGCCGTTGAAGGTGTTCCATGCGTTCATGTCTTGTTCTCCTCCTGTTTTTTGGCTGAGCTGTCCTTTTTTGGCAAACAAAAAAGGACAGCATCGCGGATTGCTTGCGACACTGCCCAGACGGTCGGCATTTATTGCGGAACCCCTGCTCCCCGGTGGTTTGCGCTCCACCTTTGTCCGTCAGTTGCAGGGAATCTGTCATGGCATCAGCATACCATAAAACCCGCCGGGAGGCAACTGCGAAATCGCACAAATTTTCGCGCCGCAAACCGCCCGGCTCTGCATGCGCAGTCAAAAACCGGCGCATTGGCGCGGGCTGGATAAAACATACAAAAACATCTTCACAAGCCGGAGAAAAAGGGGTATGATAAATATATTATAAATGCAGGAGGCGATCTTATGAAAATCGGTATGCTGACGAGCGGCGGCGACTGCCAGGGCCTGAACTCTGCGCTGCGCGGCGTGGCCAAGACGCTGTACAACGAGCTGGGCAACAAGGTGACCATCTACGGCATCCGGGACGGCTACCGCGGCCTGATCGAGGGCGACTACCATGTGATGAGCCCCAGGGATTTCTCGGATATCCTGACGCTGGGCGGCACCATCCTCGGCACCTCGCGCCAGCCGTTCAAGGAAATGCAGAAGGCGGAAGAGGACAGCGAGGACACAAAGCTGGAGAAAATGCTCAAAACCGTCCGCGACGAGGGCTTTGACTGCCTTGTCATTCTGGGCGGCAACGGTACGCACAAGACCGCCAACCTGCTTTCCCAGAACGGCGTCAATGTCGTCACCCTGCCCAAGACGATCGACAACGACCTGTGGGGCACCGAGATGACCTTCGGCTTCCAGTCCGCGATCGATATCGCGTCCACGGTCATTGACTCCATCCACTCGACCGCGTTCTCGCATTCGCGCGTGTTCATCGTCGAGGTCATGGGCCACAAGGCGGGCTGGCTGACGCTGTATGCGGGCATCGCGTCCGGCGCGGATATCATCATCATCCCGGAGATCCCGTACAGCGCCAAGGCGATCGCCAAGGCGATCCAGAAGCGCGAGCAGAGCGGCAAGCGCTTCTCCATCCTCGCGGTCGCGGAAGGCGCGATCAGCCAGGAAGAGGCCAAGATGAGCAAAAAGGAGTTCAAGGCGGCGCGCGAGAAGATGCCCTATCCGTCGATCTCCTACCGCATTGCGGACGAGCTCAAGGAGCTGACCGGACAGGAGATCCGCGTCACCATCCCGGGCCATTATCAGCGCGGCGGCGCGCCCTGCCCGGCCGACCGCCTGCTGACCAGCCGCCTCGGCGTGGCGGCGGCGCAGCTCATCCGCGACAAGAAGTACGGCTATATGGTCGCGGTGCAGAACGACAAGATCGTGCCCGTGCCGCTCTCCGAGGTCGCGGGCAAGCTCAAGACCGTTCCGCCCGACGGCGAAGTCGTCCGCGCGGCGCGCGCGCTCGGCCTGTCGATGGGCGACTGAGCGGGTACAGGACAGACGCGACAGAAAAAATGCAAAAAAACAGCGCTTGAACCGCGGTTCAAGCGCTGTTTTGCGTTTTCGGGGAAGCAGGGGCTCAGCCCTCGTAGTCGTCCTCGTTCTCCCAGTTGTGCCACACAGCCTGCACATCGTCGTTATCCTCGAGGTTGTCAAGCAGCTTGCGCATCTTGGCCATATCCTCCTCGTTTTCGAGGGTGATATAGTTCTGCGGCACCATTTCGATCTCGGCCTCGACAAAGGAGTAGCCCAGCGTCTCGAGCGCCTCGCGCACGGCGGAAAAATCGTCCGGCGTGGTGTAGATCTCGAAGGTGTTCTCGTCCGCCTGGAAGTCCTCGGCGCCCGCCTCGAGCGCCTGCATCATCACGGTGTCCTCGTCCAGCTCGCCGCGCTCCATGATGATAACGCCCTTCTTGTCAAACTGCCAGGAAACGCAGTTCGTCGCGCCCAGGCCCGCGCCGTACTTGTCAAACAGGTGGCGCACGTCCGCAACCGTGCGGTTTTTATTGTCGGTCAGGGTCTCGACAACGACCGCAACGCCGCCGACGCCGTAGCCCTCGTAGTTGTTGGCCTCGTAGTTGACCTGGCCGTTTGCGCCCGAATACTTATCCAGCGTGCGCTTGATATTGTCATTGGGCATGTTGTTTGCCTTGGCCTTGGCGATGCAGTCGCGCAGGCGGGCGTTGAAGTCCGGGTTCGCGGAGCCGCCCTCCTTGATGGCGATCGCCATCTCACGGCCGATCTTGGTAAAGATTTTCGCCTTTTTCGCGTCGTTCGCGCCCTTGCGCTTGGCAATATTATGCCACTTGGAATGTCCCGACATGTTGGAATGTCCCTCTTTCTATCATATAAATAATTTAAACAAACCACAAAACGCCATACGGCGCAGAAAAATTTTATCAGATTTTTTGCATTTTCGCAAGCCCTGTGCGTATATTTTTCGCCGCCGGCGTGCAGACTAGCATCGAAAACTTCAATAAAAGAGGTGACTCGTTATGAGCAAGCAGAACAAAAACCCGACTCCTTCTACCGCAAACCAGAAGCAGAACAACGAGCAGAACAGGAACCCGCAGACCGGCACCCAGAACAAGAAGAACGATCATCAGTATTGATCGCTGCGTGAGCGGCCCGGGGCGTGCTGCGGCAGGCTTCCGGGCCTGAGAAAAGCGGGAGGGGCTTTCAGAATCGGATTCTGAAAGTCCCTCCTGTTTTATGCCCCGCGGGCAGCTTTATTTCGCCCAGTGCCGCACCGCGTCGCACAGGAAGCGCGCGCAGCCGGGTACATTGCGGTCGTAATACGCAGTAAACCGCGCGTCCGTCACATAGCCCTCGGCCAGTGCCTTGTGCGCGCCTGCCGTATACTCTTTCCATGTCCCCCCGAGCCATGTTTTGTGCAGGCGCGTGATGCGCTCGCCCGCCGGGCCCGCGGGGTCCTCGCCCGCGCGGACGGCAGCCTCGAGCGCCTGCTGCACCTCGTCTTTCAGCGCCTCGAACCGTTCATAATCCGCCTGCGTCATGCCGAGCACCTTGGCGTTTGCCGCGTCCATCTGCGCGTCTCCGTACCGGGCGCGCACCTCTGCACCGTATTTTTCCTCGTTCTCCCGCACGACACGCTGCTTGAACGCCTCAAACTTCTCGCTGTCGCTCATCTCTGTTCCTCCTTTGATCGACCGGATGGTTTTTTCCACACTTTCGATGAGGGCGGCGGTCTGCGCCTGCCGTGCATGCAGGGCGGACAAATGGCTCTCCAGCGCGCGCAGCCGGTCGAAATCATCCGCCTGCACGATGCGGGCGATCTCGCTCAGCTTGACGCCCAGCGCCCGGTAGAACAAAATCTGCTGCAAAAGGTCGACCTCGGCCTGCCCGTACAGGCGGTAGCCCGCTTCGGTCGTGCCTTTGGGCCGGAGCAGCCCGATCTGATCGTAATACCGCAGGGTGCGCGCGCTCACCCCGGCAAGCTTTGCCAGCGCATGGATGCTGTATTCCATCGCTTTCACCTCCTCGGCTTTAGTATAAAGGCTGACGCTGCGGCAAGGTCAAGCCTTTTTTCGTAAAACCTTTTGCTTCCTGCCGCAAACTGCGGTATCATATAGGTACAAGCACAGGAAAAAGGAGGCTGCCGCCATGATCTATACCGTCACCCTCAATCCTTCTTTGGACTACATCGTGCATACCGACGCGCTGCGCCCGGGCGCGCTGTGCCGCACGCACGGCGAAACGCTGTATCCGGGCGGCAAGGGCGTGAACGTGTCTCTGGTCTGCGCCGCGCTCGGGCTGCCCACGCGCGCGCTCGGGTTCATCGCCGGGCGCACGGGCGCGCTGTTCGCCTCGCTGCTGGCCGAGACCGGCGTGGAATATGACTTCTGCCATCTGGACCGCGGCATGACGCGCATCAACGTCAAGGTGTCCGCGCACGAGCAGACCGAGCTTAACGGCGCAGGCCCTGCCATCCCGGCATCGGCGCTGGACAAGCTCGCGGATACGCTGGACACGCTGGGCGAGGGCGACTGGCTGGTGCTGTCCGGGTCGGTGCCGGCGGACGTGCCGGCGGATGTTTACGCCCGTTTTCTGGATCGTGTGCGGGGAACCGGCGCCAAAACGCTGGTGGATACCTCGGGCGATGCGCTGAAAAACGCCCTGCCCTGCGCGCCCGACCTCATCAAGCCGAATTTCGCCGAGCTGGATGCGCTGGTCGGCGGTGCGCCGCGCAGCCCGGCGGGACTTGCGGCCTGTGCGCGCGAGCTGCAGCAGGCCGGCGCGCGGGATATCCTGATTTCGCCCGGCATTGAGGGCGCGCTGCTGGTGCCCGAACACGGCGAGGCGCTCTACCTGCCCGCCGCGCCGGGCGAGGCGGTGCAGCCGGTCGGCATAGGCGACTCGATGGCAGCGGGCTGGCTGTATGCCAGGGCGCACGGCTTTTCGCTGCCCGAAGCGCTGCGCTTTGCCGTCGCAGCGGGCAGCGCGGCCGCCTCTTCGGCATGGCTGCCCGACCGGGCCGCGATCGAGGCGGCGCTCCGGCAGACCGGCACGCCGCAGGCGGTCTGAGGCCGCAGGCAGTACATAAAATCAAAGGGGCGCCCCGTTTGACAGGCCGCGCCCCTTCTGCTATAATCATGCTATGCCGCCATGGCGGAACTGGTAGACGCAGGGGACTTAAAATCCCCCGGTAGCGATACTGTGCCGGTTCGATTCCGGCTGGCGGCACCACGCTGCTGCGGACGACATGCTCGTCCGCAGCAGCTTTTTTTATCAGGAAATCACGCGGCGCCGGCCAAAACCGCCCCGCAGAAAAGAGGAAAAGGATATGAAAATCGGCACGATCGGGACGGGCAGCATTGTCAGCTGGGTGATGACCGAGGCGCTGCGCACGGACGGCATGGAATGGGGCGCGGTCTGCTCCCGCAGGGAGGAGACCGGCCGCGCGTTGGCAGAGCGCTTCGGCGTTGCCAAGGTGTATACCGATCTGGACGCGATGCTGGCGGACGGGGAGCTGGACTTTATCTATGTCGCCTCGCCCAACAGCTTGCATTATACACAGACCAGGCGCGCGCTCCTGGCGGGCAAAAACGTGATCTGCGAAAAGCCGTTTGCGCCGACGCGCGCGCAGGCGGAGGAGCTTGCCGCGCTCGCGCAGGAAAAGGGCCTGTTCCTGTTTGAGGGCATCACGACCATGTACCTGCCGCATCTCGCGCTTATCCGCGAAAAGCTGGCGGAGATCGGGCCGGTGCGGCAGGCCGCGTGCACCTTCTGCCAGTATTCGAGCAAGTACGACGCGCTGCGCGCGGGCGAGACGCCCAATGTGTTTAACCCGGCGTTCGCGGGCGGCGCGCTCATGGACATCAACCTGTACAACCTGTATTTTGCATACGGCCTGTTCGGCGTGCCGGAAAAGCTGTCTTACCATGCGCACAAGCACGCAAACGGCATCGATACCAGCGGCGTGCTGGTGCTCGAGTACCCGGATTTCGTGTGCCAGTGCACGGGCGCAAAGGACTGTCAGGGGGATAACGGCGCGGTGATCCTGGGCGAAAAGGGCCGCATCCGCGTGGACGGCCCGGCGAGCATGTGCAGCCGCGTGACCGTTGTGACCGCGGAAGGCGAGCAGGCGTTCGACCTGCAAAACGGCGAGCCTGCATGGTATTTCGAGATGCAGGGCATTGCAGAGCGGGTCGCGGCGGGCGACTATGCGGACTGCTATCGGCGGCTGGCGGACACGGTCGAGGTGGCGGGCCTGCTCGAGCGCGCGCGGCAGGACGCGGGCATCGTGTTCCCGGGGATCGGCTGAACCCGGCCTTTCCCTTTGCCGCAAAAGCGTGTATAATAGAAGCAGATCCACTTGGAAGAACGACAGAGGAGGTTCGGTTATGGCGGATTTTGTATCCCATCATCTGTTTGGCGGACAGGCGCTCGCGGTATTCCCGGCGGCGGTGCAGCAGCTGGCAAAGGCGCATCCGGTGTGCTATTATTGGGGCTGTCAGGGGCCGGACCCGCTGTTTTACCGCAAGATCTGGCTGGGCAGCCCGCTGCACAAGCTGGGCAACCGCATGCACTCGGAAAAGACCGACGAGCTGTTCGCAGCGCTCGCGCGCGGCGTGCACTGCCTGACCGGCGAGGCGCATGAGATCGCAGCTGCGTATTTTTACGGCTTTGTCTGCCACTATGCGCTGGACAGCGAGATCCATCCCTATGTCTACTGCCGGCAGGAGCAGATCCGCGCGGCGGACGCCAAGCTGTCCGGCTCGGCGGTGCACTGCCAGATCGAAAGCGACATCGACTATCTGGTGTACGAGCGGGCGCACCGCGTGCCGGTGACCGAGTTTGACCCGGCGGCGCATTACACGCTCGAGCCCGAGGAAAAGGCCGTGCTCTCCGTGCTGCTGCACGCCGTGCTCAAAAACGTGTACGGGGCGGACGTGCCGCCGCGCGAGCTGCGCTGCGCGTTTGACGAGATGCTCGCGTGGGAGCGGTTTTTGTATTCGGACAGCCGCGCGGTCTACCGCGGCGCGCAGAAGCTCGAGCGCATGGCGGGGCGCGGCGCGCTGCTGACCGGGCATATGAAGATCGAGCGCCCGGCATGGGACGCGCTCAACGAGCAGCACGCCCCGTGGCACAACCTGTGGACGCCGGACGAGCCGCGCACGGATTCCGTGCCCGAGCTGTTCGGGCTGGCGCGCATCCGAGCGGCCGCCCTCGCGGGGCAGTATGCCGCCCAGTTTGACGCGGGCTGGCTGCTGCAATACCATTTCGACCAGCCGTTTGACAACGGCAGCCCGAAAAAACTGCCGCACTGAAAAGATATGCCTTTCCATTGAAGCGAGAACAGGCCGCAGAAGCGGCCTGTTTTGCTGCATATACGCCGGGGCGGCGGAAAAGCGTTAGCAGCGGCTATTTTTTGCGCGGAATCTTTGCATTGTGCGGCCGCGTATGTTAGAATAAAAAGAAATTTCGCCGAGGAGGTCATGCGGACGTGCGGGGCGTACTATACTATTTCATTGCGGTCAGCGTGATCGGCGCGCTGGTCTGCATTTACGATAAGCTCGCTGCGCCGCGCGGCTGGAAGCGCGTGCCCGAGCGTACGCTGTTTTTCTGGGCGCTCATCGGCGGCGGGCCGGGCGTGTACCTGACCATGCTGCTCATCCGGCACAAGACGCTGCACCGCAGCTTCATGCTAGGGATTCCGGCGATCATGGTTTTCCAAATTGTAATTATCATTGGAATTTATAACATTTTGTATTCGAGGGGATTGTTATGACCAAGGCGCTGATCCGCCTTTTCATCCGCGATGCGGAAAATACACGGGATGCGCGCGTGCGCGAGCGGTACGGCGTGCTGTCCGGCGCAGTGGGCATTGCGTGCAATGTGTTCCTGTTCATTCTCAAGGTTGTGATCGGTCTGGTGACCGGGTCGATCTCGATCGCGGCAGATGCGTTCAACAACCTGTCGGACGGCCTTTCCTGCATGATCTCGATCGTGGGGTTCAAGGTATCCGGCAAGGCGCCGGACGAGAAGCACCCGTTCGGCTACGGCCGCACCGAGTATATCGCGGGGCTGGTGGTCGCGTTCATCATCGTGCTGGTGGGCTTTGAGTTTTTCAAGACCTCGATCGACCGCATCCTGCATCCCGCGCCGGTGGCGTTCTCGCTGGTGCTGGTGGTGATCCTCGCGATCTCTATGCTGGTCAAGCTGTGGATGGGTGCGTTTAATGTGCAGATCGGCCGCCGCATCGACTCGCCCGTGCTCATGGCAGCGGGGCAGGACAGCCGCAACGACGTGATCACGACCGGCGTTGTCATCCTCGGCATGGTGGCCGGGCAGTTCACCACCCTGCCGGTGGACGGCTATGTGGGCGTGCTGGTGGCGGCGTTCATCGTCTGGGCGGGCTTCGGCATTGCGCGCGACACGGTCGCGCCGCTGCTCGGCGAGGCCGCCGACCCGGAGATCGCGAAAAACATCGAAAAGCTGGTCATGGAGTCCGAGTACATCGTGGGCGTGCACGACCTGATCGTGCACAACTACGGCGCGGGCCGCTGGCTGGCTTCGCTGCACGCCGAGGTGCCGAGCGATTCGGACTTCGTGGCGGTGCATGAGGTGATCGACGAGGCGGAAAAGCGCGTCTGGCAGCGCACAGGCGTGTATCTGGTCATCCATATGGACCCGATCGACGTGAACAACGAGCACGTTGCCGCGCTGCGCGAGCAGGTGGATGCGGTGCTGCGCGCGATCGACGAAAACCTGTCCATGCACGACTTCCGCGTGGTGGACGGCGCGCGGCAGATCAACCTGATCTTTGATGTGGTTGTGCCGTTCAGCTATGATAACGACGCAAAGCGCGATCTTATGATGACGATTCGTGATAAACTGAAAGAAATTGACTATCGGTATAATCCGGTCGTCACCTTTGACCACCGGATGTAAAAATGCTAAACGGCGGTGCGGGCAAATGATTGCCTGCGCCGCTGTTTTAATGGTACAATACAGGTAAACGATTGCAAAATGGGAAAACTGCGAAAGGAGATAACCTTTATGCTGCTCATTCAAAACGGACGGGTGCTCGACCCGTATACCAATACCGACGAAAAGATGGATGTGCTCATCGGGGACGACGGCGTGATCGCGCGTGTCGTGCCGCACATCGACGCGCCCGCGGGCTGCGAAGTATATGACGCCGCGGGTCTGACCGTCTCGCCCGGCTTTGTCGACGGCCATGTGCACTTCCGCGACCCGGGCCAGACGCAGAAGGAGGACGTGCTGACCGGCGCGGCTGCAGCCGCAGCGGGCGGCTACGCGACCGTGATCTGCATGGCGAACACCCTGCCGACCTGCGACACGCCCGAGATCATCCGCTATGTGACCGACAAGGCAAAGGACTGCCCGGTCGAGGTATTGCAGGCAGGCGCGGTGACCAAGGGGCTCAAGGGGCAGGAGATGACCGATTTTGCCGCGCTCAAGGCCGCGGGCGCGCCCTGCCTGACCGACGACGGCATCAACCTGACGAGCGCAGGCCTGTGCCGCGCGGCGATGGAGCAGGCCGCCGCGCTGGACATCCTGCTGTCCTTCCACGAGGAGGAGCCCTCGCTCGTGCCCTCGCCCGGGGTGAACTACGGCTCGGCGGCGGCGCAGCAGTTCGGCGTGCCGGGCGCGATGGCGAGCGCGGAGACCGCGATGATCGCCCGCGATATCGCGCTGGCGCTGGATACGGGCGCGCGCGTGCTGTTCCAGCATGTCAGCTCGGCGCAGTCCGCGGCGCTCATCCGTGCGGGCAAGGCGCTCGGCGCGAAGATCTACGCCGAGGTCACGCCGCACCATCTTTCGCTGACCGAGGACGACGTCCCCGCGCACGGCACCTATGCGCGCATGAACCCGCCGCTCCGCAAGGAGGCCGACCGGCAGGCGCTGATCGACGCGCTCGCGGACGGCACGATCGACATGATCGCGACCGATCACGCGCCGCACACGGCGGAGGAAAAGGCGCGCGAATTCGCCAAGGCGCCGAGCGGCATCACCGGGCTGGAGACCGCGTTTTCCGTGTGCAACACCTATTTGGTCAAAACCGGCAGGCTGACGCCCATGCAGCTGATCGAGAAGATGAGCAAGGCGCCGGCCGAGGTATACGGCCTGACCGGCCGCGCGGTCGCGGCAGGGAATTTCGCCCGGCTCGTGCTGCTCGACTGGGACAGCGAAATGATATACAAAGAGTATAAATCCAAAGCAATCGACACGCCGTATACCGG